>CAZQUK010000019.1:0-13949 GCA_964596435.1 uncultured Oligoflexia bacterium | reverse complement strand
AACTTGTCGCTTCCTCGCCTCCGCCGCATAGTCGGGGAGCAGGGCGCACTTCAGTTCTTCAATCCTTTGACTTTGCATAAAACCAACTGACATGTCATCGGAGGTTGCTTCAAAAATTGTTTTGGCTTTTGTGAATGGGTCGCCACGGTGCCACTTTTTTAATATTCTTGGGTAGCCGGATTTTGTAAGTGAATCTGCTCCAAAATCGGTGCCAACAATAAGTGTGTTTTTGTCGAACCAATCAATGCTCGTTTTGGCCTCTTTTAGAAAAAAACCGTTTTTTATAAATGTTTTTGTTTGTAAATCAAATTCCCGTATAACTTCTGCATCCTTCCCGCCGCGAGATAGATGCACAAGGCATCTATTGTGATCTGGTTCTAGGCTTGTGCTGCCATGATAAACCCAATTTCCCTTTTCTTTTTTTGCAAGCGTATCAACATCAAGAACAAGCTCCCATCTTATTTGTTTATTTAAATAGTTTTCAATCTTGGTTCTTCTTAAAATGCCGCGAACATGTTTTTCATCGCGCCAGAAATTATAAATATAATCTCCTCTAATAGAGCCATAAGGAATGCGCTTTTTATCATGCAGAATTATTTCTGCAGACTTTCTAAGTTCCGGATAATTTGGGTCAGATTCCATGAAAGTTTTAGAAGTTGAGTTTTGGTTCTTGACCCAGCTAAGCGCTCGCTCACCTTCAATGTCTTCAAGCCATAAAAAGGGGTCATTTGTTTTTGAATTATTGCATCCCATAATAAATCCAATCGTTAGTGTTAAAAAAAAATAAATTTTTGAATTTCACAATATTTAATTAAAAAGTATAGTTTATTCCTACGGAAAATACGTACCTCTTATAATTATATTGGGTTGGAAAATTTGAACTGTTTTTATTATAGCTAAATTCACCAAGAGCGTTCCAGTTTTTTGTAAGTTTGTATGTTAAAGAGCCACGTCCGGTTAGGGATTGATCGCTTCTTTTCCCGGAGGCCCTGTTTGGATAATTAATAAAACCCAGATCCACACCCAACATCGAAGTAAGTTTAGCCGTGAGGTTCATGTTGTCAATAAATCCAACACTTAAATTATTTGAATCATACTCGGTGCCCTTGGTGGTTTGTATAGTGTAACCAACTCTAAGTGCCGGATTTAAAAAACGCGAGCCCTGGTTATAATTAAAAGTTACACTAGTATCAATCTTACTGCCAGAGCGTTTGTTGGCATCTGTTGCAATATTGTCACCTGGAATTTTATCAATGTTGTAGCCAGCTTCCACTTTCATTTTTAATTTATCAATCAATTCGTATTTTATGAAACCACCACCACCTCCACCCATGGAATAAGGTGTGAGACCAAATCTTTTTGTAGTATCAGAGTTTTGAAGTAAATAACTTCCTTGTACTTTTATGCCAAAGTGAAGGGGTGCAAGGGGCATTCTTGTTACATATAAATTGAAAAAATTAGATAAATATTCACCAGCTTGTGTGTCTTTATTTAAGTTGTAGTTGATGGACGTTCTTAGGTTGGGTACAAATTGATAGGTTCTTAAGGGTGAACTCATGTAGCCTATACCACCTTGAATTACGGACTTCCCGGTGGATTTCCCACTGGCCGAGCTACTTTCTTCCGGTATCATAAGTATGTTTGTATCGTAACCTGCGAGAAATGAAGCGCTGCCAAAGAAACGACTTTTATCAAGTGGGGTTAAAACCTTGGTTGTGGCTGAATTTATTTTTTCTGCAATTGCTTTTGATTCTTTTCCGCTGTCCTGGTCCCCAAGAATATCTTCTGAAGAATTTTTAGCTGCAAGAAACTGATAGGTAGCGCGTGATGTCTGTTTCATTTTAATATAGGCTTGCCCGAGGTAAAAATTTGAAACAGGGTACAGGTCCTGTGCGCTTGATGAGAGAACTTCGTCAAAATGCTCCTCAGCATCTGACCAGTTTCCAGCTTGAAAGGCCATGGAGCCTAGAAAAAAATGTGCGGCTCCTTCGTTAAATTCGTGATTAGCAGCATAATCAAGATATTTTTTGGCTTCATTGTAGTTCTTTTTTCTATACTCAATAACCCCAAGTTCGAAAGTATAGGGTGCAATTTCTTCGGGTTTAGCTTTTTCTGTCTGTTTTAATTTAATTAATTTTTTATAAAGATTGGCAGCCTCAACGTTTTTTTCTGATGATTTAAGTGCTAGCGCCTTTAGCTCCAAAAGTTCAACAGACTCAAGCGCCTTAAGGGAAGCCTGGTAATCCTTTTTGTTATAAGAAATGACGGCTTCTGCGTAGTCAGGCTCAAGGTGGGACGGTATTTTTGCATAAATCTTATCTGAAAAAGCAGTGACAAGGAAAACGGCAAAAGTTAGAATTGTAAAAATTGGGTACAGCAATCCGTTTTTCATATTGTATATATGATAACCCAGCACAGAAGCCCCCGAAAGTAAAAAGGAAATAATTTATGCAGTTTTCAGAAAATCTATTGGGTAAATTAAAAAATGCAAAATCAATTTGTGTTTTAACAGGGGCCGGCGTTTCTGCAGAAAGCGGTGTGCCAACATTTAGGACTAAAGGTGGCCTTTGGACGCGTTACAGACCAGAAGAGCTTGCAAGTGAGCATGGGTTTTTAAAAAATCCAAAACTAGTATGGGCCTGGTACGAGTGCAGAAGAAGGATAGTAAATGATGTAAAGCCAAATCCTGCACACTTGGCGCTTGCTAAACTTGAAAAAACTGTAAATGAATTTACACTTGTTACGCAAAATGTGGACAATCTTCATTCGCGTGCGGGAAGTCGAAATATACTTGAGATTCACGGCAATATTATGAGAAATTTTTGTCTTAAATGCGTCCGTGATGCAAAAGATGAGGATTTACCAAAACCCAAAACGACACAAAAACATTTAAGTTTTGACGACCTACTTGATGAAAAGAATTTACAGTGTATTGAGGTTCCAAAATGTGTTTCGTGTGGTGGGTATATAAGACCTGGTGTTGTTTGGTTTGGAGAGGCACTGCCGCACGATGTATTTGAGAGGGCACATGCGGCCACAAAAAAAGCTGATTTTTTTATGAGTATCGGAACTGCGGGCGCTGTGTATCCGGCTGCGGGTTTGCCTGCCCTTGCGCACGATAATGGTGCTTTTGTTATAGAAATAAACCCAGAACCCACTGAAATTTCACAAATAATGGACGAAACATTACTGGGTAAAGCCGGAGAGGTATTGCCAGAACTTTTAATGGCGGCGCGCGGCATAGTGGCGTGACGGCATGCGCTTATGCGCCGAATCATCAAAGAAATATCAAATATAATCTAATAAATTCATAAGAAATTTTATTAGAGCTCCGATCAGTTTGTAGAGAGATTTACTTTTTATAGAGGAGTATCGCATATGTCTAAATTTCAAACTCGTTATGTTCCAGTATTTTTAATTCTTGTGGTTCTTGGCTTGATTGTTTTTTCAACAACCCAAGCCTCAGGTGGGGAAACTTGGGATACTTTTACAAGCTGGGCAGATAATAAGTGGGAGCGCGCAACCGGTTGGATGAGTGATTTGACAGACAGTGGAACCGATAAAGCACTTGGGTGGAAAAAAATATGCCCTGGGTTTGATGCTGGGGAAAAACCTGCAAGTGTTGATAATTTAAATTGCCCAGATTGTGCAAAAAAATATTTTGGCACTCAGGACCCATCTAAGATCGGATTGTCACTTAATAAAGTTCAAGAGGCAATGTGGATTAAGGATGCAATTAAGGAATATAAAGATCAGCTTTTTGGCAGGGTTCACAAACTGAATCAGATAGAGATAGGGCTTGATAGCTGTAACTTAAAAGATAAGCCTGAAGCAAAAAGACAGTATTGTAATTTAAGGTCAGATTTTCAGATGTATGTATTTCTAAAAAAGACAGAAAGAGCAATTGAGGCAGCCTGTGTTGCAGTTACAACCCCACAGATCCAAAAATGTAAGAGTGTTGCTGATGAAATATATAAAAAATATAATTGTAGGGCGCCTACTTATGGAAAATTGTCTTTTGAATTTAAGAATAAAGATGAATTACTGGCAGCTCAAGGGCAGCTTTTAGTGGAATCACCACTTCTTGCAAGCGATGGGTTCCAGGATAAGGCTGATGACATTGTTGATAAGTGGTTCAAATCCACAGTAAAAATGCAGGTGTCAGGAAAAAATTCATGTGAAGAAAATAAAAAGATTTTGGCAACTTATCCGGATGCAAGAATGTCAGCGGCTCCATCCCAGGAGCTTGATAGTTGCTACTCCATTGAGGAAAGTGACAGGCTTTTTGAAACAGTAAAAGACCTAAAACCTGAATACCAGGAAAATCTTCTTACAACGTCTGCCGCACAATTTGCAGAAGACATTAATAAAAAACTTCAGGGGTTTTGTAAAAAAGATAAGGGTAGGTTTAAGGACGAGTTTAATAATCTTTTAATTGGTTCCAAAAAAGATAATCTTGAAACAGCCAAATTTTTAACGGAAGTTGAGAATGAAGAAAATGGAAACGGTATTCAATCCATGTATAGAAAAAAAGGTTTGCTTGCGGCAATGATTCACACAACAAACCCCGAAAAAAGTGGAGATCATTATGGTGAGGCCAGATGCAGATTGCAACGTGATGTTTGGCAAGAAGAAGCTGTAAGGTATTTTTATTACATGCCAGGTGTTGTAGCTGGGATGATGGTTCCTGGCCTGGGCGCAAAAACAGTTTTTCAGCTTGCAAAAATTTCACAAAAACTTGCAAAAATTGGAAAAGTTTTAGCAGTGGGGGCCGGTATTGCGGGTGTTGAGGCGCAGTTTATGCTGCTTGATATTAACGACTCCAAAAGGCTCAAAGCAAAGTGTGACGGCCTAGAAATGGAAATGGAAGTAGCTGGCCCATCAAAACAAAGAACCGCTGAGCTGCAAGAATGTCTTGACGAACATAAGTGGTCAAGGCGAATGGCGTTTGTATCACCATTTATGGCAGCGTTTGGTTTAAATATGGGAGCCAGGGAACTTAGAAACTTAAGGGCCACACAAATGAGCAAGCAGCTTGATAACATTTTTCAGAATCAGTCAAAGCTTGCAAAAATTAAAGGATCATCAAGAAGTGTTGCTAGTCTTGAAAAAACATTTGCAGGTTTATCTCAAGCAAGAGTTGGCGCTATTACAAAAGAATACAAAGATGTTCTTAAGGCTTATAAGGCAGGGACACCTGAGTATAAACGGGCGCTGGCAATTATAGATAACCTCGAAAAAAAATGGCTAACTCGTGGCGGAAAACCTGATAAAACTGCAATAAAAAACCTTTTCTCTGAGATTGAAGGTGGATTTGATATAAACGGTAAACATGCAAGAAGACTACTTACTGATTCAACTGCTTCTGATGATTTAGCGGCAGTTGCGGGGGAGGCTGCCCACATGGGTGATCAGGCTAACACACGACTTGTTGATAAACTGCTTGGTTCCAATGAGCAGGCTGTTAAAAGAATAAAAACCGACGCTCGCTATAAAAGGCTTATTGATACAGTTGACCAGGCCGAGCAGGATACCGCCACGGCCATCATAGTTACATTAGAGCGACGCGGTATGACGCCAGACAAAATTGAAGAGGAGTTTAAGCAGATTTCAAAAAGTTGTGGGATCTAAAAAAATATATATGGAAAAAATGTGAGGTCTTGATCTTTGTCCAGGCCGATAAAAAACAAAAAATCAATCGATAAAAAAATACGCATACAAAAATATATTGCCTCCTCTGGTATTATGAGCAGAAGGCACGCGGAAGAGGCAGTTACAGAGGGGCGCGTTAAGTTAAACGGTAGAGTAGTTGAAGAAATGGGTGTCAGGGTACTGCCTGGATTTGACAGGGTTGAAGTTGATGGACAAATTATTAAACCCAGAGACGAAAAAATTGTGGTTATTTTCAATAAACCAAAAAATGTTATTACTTCTAAAAAGGACCCAGAGGGCAGACCTACGGTTATGGAGTATTTTCCAGAAGACTTGCAGCATTTAAACCCGGTGGGACGCCTTGATTTTGAAACCGAGGGTTTAATTGTTTTTACAAATAATGGTGAGCTTGCAAACAGGTTAATGCACCCAAGTTTTGGCGTGAAAAAAACCTATAAAGTTGAACTTGAAGAATCACTATCCGTGGCGGATAAAGATAAGCTTTTGGCTGGTATTGTACTTGAGGATGGAGAGGGCAGGTTTGAATCTATCAATAATGTTGCAGGTGGCGCGCCTGAGTATGTTGTTATTGTTGGCGAAGGAAGAAATAGATTTGTAAGACGCATGTTTGATGAGGTAGGTGCCAGCGTTAAGCGGCTTGTGCGTTTAGAAGAGGGTCCTTTGCGGCTGGGTAATTTAAAGCCGGGGCAGTTCAGAGAGCTTGCCGCCAATGAAGTAATGAATTTATTAAAATTTCTGAGTTTTAAATAGTACAGGGCCAGCTCTGTTTCAAGCCAGTTAAAATTCATTTCATGTTATGTGGTCTTTATAAACATTGGTGGGGGGTATTTTGCCGGTTTCTTGTTTTAAGAATATTACCCTGGTAATATTGACAAAGCAATAAAACCTGGGTAAAATCCCATTAAGACCGCTGATCTTAGAATTCAGGAGAAAAACGTATGGAACCCAGAAATGAAAATTGTAATTGCACAGCTTTTTCGGATTCAAAAATTATTGCCACAGGGGCTGTTATTAAAGTGGCGCAAAGGGTTAAAAAATACTTAGAAAAAAATAGAAATGCCTCCGTATTGATTTTTGATGATATAACCAGTAATCAAATAGAGATTGATTTTCGTGGGTCCTGTGAGGCTGTTGTGGGGCGCTTGAATAAGTCATTAGCTGAAAATGAATCGATGGGAAAATCATTGGGCCCGGGCCGCCCAAAATTAGGAGTAATTTCGCGTGAAGTTGGTTTACTTCCTCGTCATTGGGATTGGCTGGCACTTCAACCATCAGGAGCTTCCGCCACACTCAGAAAATTAGTGGAAGAGGCAAAGAAAAAAAATCAAGCCCAAGATAAGGTAAGGCAAGCACAGGATGCTACCTACAAATTCATGCAATCTATGACTGGTGATCTCCCACATTACGAGGAGGCTTTGCGTGCTTTTTATGCTAAAAATAAGTCATTATTTGAAACAATTATTGCCTCTTGGCCAAAAGACATAAAAGCGCATATAAACAAATTGGTTGAAACGCTATGGGGCTAAAACCGATTTGCAAACAGCCATAGTCATTCCAGTTCATGCAAATGATGAATTAAATACTTATCAACAAACCCAGATAATTTTGCGAGTAAGTGGCCGGCTTGCTTATAAAAACCTGCAATATTAAGTATATAAAACATGGATTTGAGAAAAACCACAACACGCTCTACAATATATAATAAATAGTGCGTACTATTTTGCACTTATTAATGACGTGCTCGACAATGAAGTATATAAATTTAATTATTTTAGTGTTTTCTCTAGCCTCAGTTTCAACGTGGCTATTAGAATTTTGTATTTGCATCAGTGAATGAAAAAAATTATGACATTATAAAGCTTGATGGAGCTACGCTTTATTTGGGCTCTAATATTGCGGATCCTGTTTATGATAATTGTGGTTACACAACTTCAGCAGCGAGAGATGGAATGTCGCTTGATACAAGCACGGCTTTTACTGAGAACTAAGGCTTTATTCAAGAATAACGTAGGTTTAATTATAAAACTGAAAAATTACAGTTAGACTAAACTGAGAAAAAGTTTGTTTTGTGCGAGTGGCCGAGTGCGAGTGGCAAAAATGTCATAAATGACACATTGTAAAACGTCTTTTTTTGTGGATAATGATAATTGAAGCCGAAAGTACGGCTATGAGTTAACTATAAGGGGGACGTATGTTGAAGAAAAAAAGAAATAAATCATTTAATATTTTTGTGACTATTGCTTCCATTGCTTTTACTGTTTTTTTACTCCAAGGTGCGAAATGTGGTGATTCAACTGGAGTTTCATGTGAAGATGGCGAATGCACTACTACTGACGAAGATGGAAATAAGGTTTCTGTTTCAACGACACACACTTTGTGTGCGGACATGGCAAAAAGAATCGGCTGCTTCGCAACAAAAGAAGACATAAAAGATAATACGGGTGAAATTGTAACATGTTGTGAAAATACAGGTGAGAAAGATCTATGTATTGATCTCCTAAGTAAACTTGATATGGATGAGGATGGCTATTCATGTGTAGAAGACAACGATTGTAATGATGCAAATTCCTCGGTCTGGACTGTGCCTGGATTATTTATGTTGACAACGATAGAGATGGCTACGGTTCTAGTATGAACCGCCAATGCTTTGGTGATCCAGACCCAGTAACACGTCAAGTAACACCACCGGATGGGTTCGCACTTTTGGACGGTGATTGTAATGACAGTGATTCAAGCATCAATCCAGGAGCTATTGAAATACCAAAAGATGGTATAGACAACGACTGTGATGCTAGTACATTTGACTGTGATACGATACCTACAAATTGTAGTGTAAATCTTGAAATTGCAGATTTTTGTAATGACACATGTTTATTTGCACAAAGACTAAAAAATTGTTGTAATTCAGATCAAATTTTTATTAATGACGGAATGCAAATAACATATTTTGCTAGGGATACGCGTTGCTCCGGTGGTGCTGGCTACACCAATAATTATGGGTCCCCGGGTAAACCTATTTGGTTGGGGATAAAGTGTAATAGCGAGGAAAACTGTTCTTCGTTTGGCGATGATTGTGGCTGTTGGTTTCCAACGGAATCAAATAGTTGCTCCACAATAAAACCTACGCGGTATGGGAAACAATGTGCCGGAAACCTTTCCTGGAGTGAAAACAGGGATGGTTTGCCGTTAGCGAATTGTTCACAGTGATATGCTTACAAGTAATATTAAAAAAATATTAATTACACAATCTGATGAGGAAAAATTATGACTACTCGACAATATAAATCATTAATTATTGTCAATGTTTTTGTTTTAACTTTTATCGTTTCTTCGTGTTCAAAAAAAGCTTCTGATGTCGATTTGGAAAAAATTGCGGAAGGGCTAATAAAAGATAGGTGCTCAAAATTAAAAATTAGACTAACTAAAGAAGGACCAGATGAAGATATTTTAAGTCTTACAGAATCTACTCAGGCAAAAGATGCATTAGAAACATGGGCAGAACAATGCTGTAATTCAGGCAGAAGTGAGTACTGTGATGATGTATGTCTTGGTAAAAAATATACAATGGGTTGTCTACCACCAGTTCGTTTAGATTATGTAAAATATTCAAATAATACAATAAAATGGAGAGAACTTCTGCGAAAAGATATGTGGAGAATGTCTGTTTGTGATAAAAGATCAAACTATTTAATTTCTTTAGGTTGTTCAACAATTGCCGCAGATATTGTTAAATATGAACTAATGAAAGGTGCAGCTTATCAATCTGGCAAAGTCGATGCTATGGCTTATCCGCCACTAAAATTTCAGGTTAAAAAAATTATTTATTTTGATACAATTGGGAAAGAACATCCTAATCGCTGTTATCAACCTAATATATCACATGCAGTGTTAGGAACTAACCATTTGGAGTGTCCCTTATATCAAGCTGTAAGTATATTAAATCCTTATTATAATGGTTTTTTGAATTTGAATTCTGAAAATAAATGTACTAGCGCCCCTGATTATCTTTTATTTGGCGAACCCTTGTATGACAGTTACTGTAAATACAAATGTAAATATCAAAATTTCACAAATGAAAAGTATTGCGAAGAAAAATGTATTCTAAGTGCATTTCTTAGCTTTCCAGGTTCTATGGGTGATAAGCACACATTGCTCATAAAAAATGCAACAGAAACTTTATTGTTGGATCAAAAGGGGTTGCCGCCAATAAACCCAATTACTGGAGGCGGCATAACATCAGGCGTTTCACACTAGAGGTGTACAATGAAAAAAATAATTTTTAACTTAATATTAGATTTTATTATTGTCACTATGTTTATAATATCCAAGGCCCACTCAAACTCTACAGAAGATACACCGTGTACAGTTGAGTCCTGTGACGTTGAAAATGTACAGAGAGAAGAAATGCCTGTAGTTAAGCAGCCTGAAGACACCGATTGCTTATATACTGCAATAACAATAGCTATAGAACAAGCACACAACACGCATGGGTATCAAAGTATTAAAACAAATAAACTTATTCCGCTATGGGAAAATTACTTTAATGCATCATCGTTTGAAGAACAGATTAGTATCTTAAAAAAATATTTACCGTCAGGCTTTGCTTATAATAAAGAAAAAGACTTTTTTGTAATAGAAAAAAAAGGTCTAAATATTTATACATTGGTTGGTGCAATTAAAAATTTGCCCTTTGATAATGTAAAAGTTAAATATATTGGACTAAAAGAAGCTAGCGGATTTAGTAATGAAATTATGACAAGCATGATGATGGACCGTTTTGCTTATTCAAAAGCAAAAGAAACCCTATATCCAAGATCTATAATATTAACTCTTGAATATATCGGCGTTACTACTGCTAACTTTGGTTTATTAGGAACTAATGGTAAAACATATTTTTATGATAATTATGAAGCTTCGCATGCCGTAGTGTTAAGAAATATTCAAAAATTTTCAGCCTCTGAAAAAAAAGGAGCTTTAGATGTGTATGATGTAGCTTTTTCTGATCCTGCATTTGGAAAAATACTAAATTTGAATGTATCTTATCATCCTGCTTCTGAAGATAGAATGAACACGAGTCCCATTGAATATATTAATCATAACTATTTGAATCAATTTATTGGCACGCCACTATATGAATTAAAAAACTACATCTACTATGAAGCACTTATGAAAGCGGGCTTGGATGTTTACTCTGACCTAGATGAAACTAAGGTAAATTATAAAACCTTCATAACAGGCTACTTAATGTTGGATTTTTATAATGACGAAGATAATGAAGAAAATATTCCAATTTATCCAGAAAACGAAACTCCATTACCCGAAGCAGAGAAAAATCCAGACCTGCCATATATATGTAAGTGTACAGGAGAGTCCAGTTGTTTGGATTTATCAGGCTTAAAAAGAATTCAATGCATGGGTGTATGTAAAATAGTAGAAGCAAATATAGAAGATAAAGAAAGCTGTCCATTGAATTGTTCAAATCATCCAGATAAAGAAACGTGTAAAAGCGACTGCATTAAGAACGTACAAAATGCGTATGGCGAAGATTCTGAAACATGGAAAGCGCTTGTTAACTATAATTACCCAAACTGCACTGTATTTCCACTAATATTCAATAATGGCGCTTGTGTGTATGACACGTCAGGGCTAAGTGAAACGAGTACTGGTACTTATTGCGATTGAAATTTTGGCGGTAATATATTTTAATCAACTTTTCTGGCTGCTGGTGTTTTTATTTTTTCGTCGCTAGCATTGATGAGTTTGCGTTGTGCGTTTAGGCTTTCCCTGCACTCCGTGACCCTACAACAAGAAGTACCAAGATCCGCAATTTCTAATGATTTTTGAAAAATATTAATCTTCTCCTGGTGCGCTTCTTGACTTCTTTTATATTCTTCCACTGAATTCAAATATGATTTATATTTGTTCTTGAGTTTTTCATTATTGCTGATATCTACTTTGGATTTTTTAGCTTTTTCATCAAAAAAGCTGGTACAGATTTTTTGTGTTTCATTTTTTGGGTTAAAAATTTCATCAAAATATATTTGGGGGATGTTCCACTTGTAGCATAAGTGAAGTAAAGAAGTGCTATAGTTAACTAAATTACCTACACCGTTGTAGAAGGAGTACTTATTCCTGAGCATTTCTTCTTTACTAGCGTCACTATAGTCTGGATTATCTAAACAGAATTTCACAACATTTTGTTTACATTTATTTAAGTCAAACGATTTATTGTGACATTTTAGTGTTTCAAAAACCCTTTTATTAATTTCTCGGAAGTCATCATCAATAGTTGTGGTGGAATGATTACGACCCCAATTAAGAACTTGAGCTGTTGATTTAATGTTCCTGTCTATGATTTCAACACAGTAGTTATAATCATTTATTAAGGCCACAACAGCATCTGACTTTTCTCTATCTTCAGGTGGATTTGGTTTTTGTAATCTTTCATCCTTAATAAAAGACAGAGCAAGAATACCCCAATCGGTTGTAGATGAATGCTTACCCGCTTTTGCAATGAATGACTTAGATGTTTTGTTATAATCATATGTGGATAAGTCATATGGCTTTGTCGCACCTTTATATCTTAATGACATTAAAGGCATAGAATTAGTTGGGAGTGAAGATACGGTAACTGGTTTTCCTTCAATATCAATTCTGAAATTAGCACCATGATATTTTTTATTTTTTGTTTTCTGACACTTAAGATCATATCCTTCTTGAAGTGTTTTAATGGCATCAAGTTTCATTTTATTAAGTTTTTTTTGAAATTCCACCTGATTTATTAAACGTTTATCCATTTCTATACCTATAGACTCACCAATAAAACCTGTAAGTTGGTTATTACCCGCATGCAAACCACCAGAATAATTACTTTGCGCATTAAGTGCTGTATCGTTTGCTTGTGAGGCTAAAAGTCCAATAGCAACACCAAACCAGAAACCCGCTTCAGCCTCTGGGATCAATAAATAATTTAATAATCCAATTTTCTTCTCAGTTAATCCAAAAGCTCTATTAAGCCAAACAGCATCTTCTTCGCTAGGAAAAGGAGAAACATTTTTCCCATTAAAGTAAAAAATAAAATTACCCAATTTATATTCAATTTCAAATTTATCAGGCAATCGTCCACCTTTTGAAAAAACATACAATAAATTTTTATTAGAAACGAGTGGTGGAAGCTTTTCATCAAGGACGGTTTTAAATATTTTTTCTCTTGCTCCCCTAAGCTTGGCTGGTGTAAATTTGTTTATCCATTCTCTATAGGTAGAAACCTGTACATAATTTCTGAGCAGTAATTCAACTAAAGCCGCTCCATGTTCTTTTTTTATTTCTTTCTTTTGTGCATAAATTGTTGATACTATTAAAATGCTCAGAACAACCATATAAAACGTTAATTTTTTCATGTATAATTGCCCAGTAAGAATGAACCCAGTACAAACGTATTCACAGTATTTATCGTCATATATCCTTGAGTTATTAATACAATGTGAGGCAATACGATCGTGACTTTGAACCTCGATGCGCCAGAGTCTCCTAACCATATAAAAAATAAAACTGTGTCTAACGGGACACAGAATAAATAGGAGAAACTTATGAACATCGAGGCCAAAATAGAGTGGATATATTTTATCTTGGACAGAAACCGGAACAATTCGCAATAAGGTGGCAATTTCAGTCTTAGAAGCCAAAAATGATATATGTTGTACGTGAGACTGATTAATCTTGCCCGGAAAGGGAGACAATAATTATCGTTATTCGTCGTTATTTCGTATTTCGATCGCGATTTAAATTGATGTGCGCACTATGTTGACAAAAACAGTTCGGTATTCCATAATAAAGTTATTAAAGGGTTAATTCAAACGGGGGAATCATGAAAAAAACAAATAAAGTGTACATATGCGTTTTTTCTATTCTGATGGCTTTTTCATTTAGTATTTCTAAAAATGCATTTTCAGACCTCATATATTCAAATATCAAACCAGAAAATATCCGAGACATTTCGGACATAGTTGAAGAAAACTTAGAAAAAAGTATAGAAGATTTTGGAGATAATAGATTAATTTTTAATAATTCTGTTAAGAGTGAACTTCAAAGTTACCTTAACAACATGGAAGCTCAATCTTTCGATGAACCCGTAAAAAAGTGTGTGAAAGTGTTGAAAAAAAATCATTGTGTTTCAGTTGGGACTGTTTATGTCACTGTAGATAATTTTAAGGTCAGAACAATGTACTGCGGGCGCTTAACTGGAGCACATAGTACGATCATAACTCGAGATCGAA
>CAZQUK010000018.1:4391-18535 GCA_964596435.1 uncultured Oligoflexia bacterium | reverse complement strand
TCCTAATGTTACTGAAGATTTGCCTCTTTTACCTTTGACCGATTACTCAAAATTTAAAGCAATGTGTGAGGATTATTTATTAAAAAATACGGATAATGATTTTACATGCCTTGTTGTAAGACCTGCAACGGTTTGCGGTTATTCAAAAAGGTTGCGCCTTGATTTAACAGTAAATATTCTAACAAATCATGCAATCAATAAAAAAGAGATTACAGTTTTTGGTGGTGCACAAAAACGCCCTAATATTCACATTGAAGATATGACAGATTTTTATATTAAGGCGCTTTGTTGGGAAAACGAAAAGATACAAAAGAAAATCTACAACGTAGGTTACGAAAACCACACTGTTAATGAAATAGCTGACATGGTAAAAGAGGAAATAGGAAGTGATGTTAAAATTAAACATGTCGAAACCAGCGATAATAGATCTTACCATGTGTCATCAGCAAAAGTTGCTCGTGAACTTGGGTTTGTTCCAACGCATACATTAAATGATGCAATTAAAGATCTTAAATCCGCTTTTGAGTGTGGACTTGTTCCTGATTCTATGAATAATCCCAAATATTTTAACATAAAAAGAATGCAAGAAATTACATTAGTATAATAGGAGACTCCCTAAATGTTTGAGCCTAAAGAAAATCA
Source organism: uncultured Oligoflexia bacterium (assembly GCA_964596435.1). GTDB lineage: Bacteria > Bdellovibrionota > UBA1018 > UBA1018 > CAZQUK01 > CAZQUK01. The sequence continues at coordinate 17,893 of CAZQUK010000018.1, read as the reverse complement.
TGAAAAAGTAATTGACCATACAAAGTCAAAAAACAAACTGTTTTTTGAACAAAACATAGGTAGCTATTTTAGCAAATATTCAATTGCTTTATCTGAAGTACTGGCAAAAGTAGATACAAGTACAATTGAAAAAGCTTACAAAATAATTAATGAGACCGTAAAAAATAATGCTACAATTTTAATTGCAGGAAATGGTGGCTCTGCCGCGATGGCAAATCACTTGTGTTGTGACTGGGTTAAAGGGACGTTTGACCCAAAACATGTTAGTGTTAAAGCACATTCGCTTTCAGCTAATATCTCATTAATGTCAGCATTAATTAACGATTTAGGAAATAAATATGTTTTTTCAAGCCAAATAGAAATGCTTGGCAGACGTGGCGATACGGCACTTTTAATTTCCTCATCTGGCGACAGTGAAAATATCCTTGAGGCTGCAAAAAAAGCTCGGGAATTTGGTATGAAAATAATTTCGTTTACAGGGTTTTCTGGTGGTAAAGTTGCACCACTTTCTGATGTTGTAATACACGTTCCATCTGATAATTATGGTCTTGTTGAAGATGCGCATCAGATTCTTATACATGTATTTAGTCAGTATATTTATACGTGCCGTCAAAAAGCCTAATGATTACTAATTTTAGAAATTTACTTCTTTATTACTGGATTGAAATAATTGTTATTACATTTGTGTGTTTTTTAACTCACGGCCTCTTGCTACTTAATGACGGCACCTATCACGATGGTTGGATAGTTTCAAACGCGGTGGATAACGGTCGCTGGGATATTTTATATACTTTTTTTAGGAACCTAGGGTTGCCACTTGTTGCGTTATTCCACTGGGTTCTTAAAATTTTTCCAAATCATGATTTTGGAGCACATGTAGCAATATTTGTTTCACTATTTTTGTCTTCAGTAATAATTTTTTTAATAGCGGTTGGGACTAAAATATTGTCTTCATTTGAGGCCTTAGTTCTTGCACTTGTATTTATAACTTATCCATGTGCCGCTATTTGGGTGTCTTCTGCACATTTGTATCAGGCTGTTACAATTTGCAATTTTTTAGCAGGTGTTTTTTTTGCTCTCATTGCTGATGGGTTGATATTCAAAGTAAACCCCACAGGTTTCAAAAAAAACATATATAATTCTTTTGCGTTAATATTGTTTTTTGCGTCTTTTTTTCTAAATTCCCTATTGGTGCTTTATTTTGGTTTTATTGTTTTTTGGATTTATTTGGAGTGCATGAAAAAAAATGTGGAACTTGGTGGCCATGCGCTATTTAATCTGACGGTCAAAAATATAAATGTCGTAATAATCCCAACACTTCTTCTTTTTGTTTTTACAAAATATTATTTTGTGGCACTTTTGCTGTTTTTTGCAATACTAGCCTTTTTAAGTTTATGGGAAAATAGAAAAAAAACAGGCGATCTAAAAAAATCCGCCCGTCATATTAGTAATTTTATTAAGAAACGTTTTCTGTTTTTAATTTTACCATTTGTGTTTTGGGCTTTAAGGTATTTCTTCTTTTACCCACAAAAAGATTTTAATAATTACAATAAGATTAAAGTAAATTATGGGCTTGTTGTAAGATACCATCTTGGAGATATGTTTTCACTCCTAATAAGTACTAATTTACTGTTTTGGGTGTTAGCTGCAGTTTTAGCCGTAATGTTTTTAATTTATTCCAAATTTCATAAAGAAGAAAATAATCAAAACTACAATCAAACGCTTGAGCTTAAAATTATTGGTTTTGGTTTTATTTTGTGGTTTTTGTGTGTTTTCCCGTATGCTGTTGTTGGAAGGGTTGCAGAAACCTGAGGCTGGGGGGCTCGCCATAGTATTTTAAATGTATTTTTTGTAATGTTTTTGTTTTTAGCCTTATTTGTTTGGTTGGATCGCATAATAAATAATAAATATTTTAAAGCACTCTTTTTGGTACTTATTATTGCTGGTTTTTCTAAGGAAAATATTTATAATTATCTTGAGTGGCAAGCAAGGTGGGTAAAAGACCTGGCAACAATTCAAGAAATAAGAAAACAGCCTGAAAAATTCAACTGTAATAAGTATTTTGTTTTAGATAATTTCAAGCTTGGATATGAAAAATACAGGTACTATGAGTGGGCAGGTCTTTTCAAAGTGGCCTTAAACGATGAAAGCAGGATCGCACAAGAATACGCTGGGGGTTTTGAAACAATTTTAAGTGAATTACAAACAAATAAAAATTTAAAAGCTAGATTTATGCTAAAAGATTTTAAGCGTGGTGGGTGTACTTCAAACTTAACAATAACTGCAAAAACAGACACAAAACCTAGAAAAATAGCCTTTAATTACTTTCTTGCAAAAATAACTCAAAATAATAAAAAAATTGAAAACTTATTAAACAGTGTGGTAGTTTTAGAAGTCTTAAAAAAACAAGACACAAAGCATAGGGTATTATGAAAAAATTAGCAATTAACGAACTTATAGATAAAGCAAATTTTGTTAGAAAAGATGTTGTTACTGTTTGTACAAAAAATGGGGCAGGGCACATTGCACCTTCTCTTTCGTGTGTAGATATACTAACTGCACTTTATTACAACGTTCTAAATATTAATGATGATCCAGGTTGGGAAGACAGGGATAGGCTTGTTTTTTCAAAATCTCATGGTTGCTATGGGGTTTATTCAATACTGTGTGACATTGGTTTTTTAAAAAGAGAAGACTGGGATAACTTTTACAAAGGCAGTTTCCTCGCGGGTTGTATGGAGCAAAGTTTAGAACATGGCATTGAGGCCGGGTGTGGTGCTCTTGGTCATGGGCTTTCAATTGCTGTAGGTATTGCTTTTGGCGCAAAACTTCAAAATAAAAAATATAAAACCTATTGTTTGGTTGGTGATGGTGAAATGCAAGAAGGCTCCTGTTGGGAAGCTGTGCAGTTTGCTGTAAAACATGAGCTTGAAAATTTAATAGTAATTATTGATAAAAATAAACTTCAAGCAATGGAATTTGTTGATGATGTTTTAACAATAAAGGGCAGGGAAGATGATCTAGAGCGGAAACTTGAGGCATTTGGTTTTAAAGTTGCAACCTGTAATGGCCATGACCCAGCTGAGCTTGTAAAGAAGCTTGAAGAACTAAATAACCTTAACAGTGTTTATCCGCGGGTTTTAGTCGCAGACACCATAAAGGGTTATGGCTTAAAGTGTATGGAGAATGTTCCAAAATTTCATTTTAGGCTCCCCACTGAAGAAGAAATAGCACAAGGATTCAGACATGAGTAACATAGTAAATTTTAGAAAAGAAATTATTGACCGCCTTGTTCCATATGCAAAAGAGGACAAACGCATAGTGCTTTTAGTTTGTGATATGGGTTTTGGTGTTTGTGATAAATTTAAGAGTGAAATTCCGGGTAGAATATTTAATACAGGTGTAATGGAGCAAGGTACTGTAGGTGTTGCTGCAGGTATGGCACTAAGTGGCATGATTCCTATTGTTTATTCAATTGTAAATTTCCTGGTTTTTAGAAGTTTAGAGCAAGTCAGAAACGATGTAATGCTTCATAACCTTAATGTTAAATTTATAGGTACTGGTGCTGAGAACTACTTTAAGTTTTTAGGGCCTTCCCATTATTGTAACCAGGATGATGTTAAAATAATGAACCTTATTGGTATGCCTGTTTTTAACCCATATGAAAAATTAGATATAGATTTTGATAAAATGGTTAAAGATTGGATTACAGATACAAAAGCTGGCTACATTAGGGTCTAAGCTTTAATTAAATAAAATTAACATGCATTGGTGCAGGCCCTGGGTTTTCAGGAAGTGTGACGGTACCTTTTTTCAAATCCCACAAAAACTCATTAACTTTATGTTGCAAACATAAAGTACCGCAATCATAGCGGGTATCAAAATCGTTTGAAATAATATATTTCATTACTTCCCAATAACGTTCACTTTCCCATATTTCCTTAAATGATTTAGTTGCAATATTACCAATATGAAATTTATCTTTATATTTATCATTAAACAAAAAACCACAAGGTGCAACAAGGCCTGAGCCTGACATTTGCAGCATAAAAGGCATGGCATAGCATTTTGTGTATTTGCGTTTTCCGCCGCTCATAATTTTTGACCACTTGGCTTTTACTAAGTAATTTTTAGTTGAAAAGCTTTCGGCTTCTTTTAGGGTTTCAGTTAAGGCTTCGTATTTATCATATTTTACATCAAGTGCGCCATCTTCATCGTCAGAGCAATGCTTTATTACCAAGTAATCAACACCTAAATCTTTACCAAGTCTTGCCAGTGGGATAATATCATCCTTAAATTCAGGTAAAAGAACCATTTGAAGTCCAATAGTAACATCTAAATTATTGGCTTTTTTTATTTCAACACTTTTTTTTATTGTGCCAACTACTTTGTGGAAAGCTTTTTCTTTAACACCGTGAATTTCAGCATAGCGCGCAGGCGTGCCTGCTGAAATATTTACTCTAAAGTATGTTAGTGCTGGTAGTATATCTTCAAGTCTTTCATCTTTTAACGGGTAGGCATTAGTACCAATTGCCATATCAAGTCCGTTTGATTTGCCTCTTAAAATTGCATCATAAATATGTGGGGAGTGCGCGCTTTCACCATCACTTACAAAGCTTATGGCTTTAACACCAATTTCTGCAGCATCATCAAGAAATCTGAAAATTGTGTCTTTATCCAGTATAAAACCTTCGTTTTCTTGTAATTGGCCATAACAATAAATACATTTATATGAACACTTTTTTGTCAGTGCGCAGTCAATGGTAATGGGGGCAATGCGCTTACCGTTTAACCAGTCTTCAAGTCTGCTTTTGTGCCAAAAAAGTTTATGACCATCAAGAATTATGTTTTGTTGCTGTTTGGTCATTATTTTAGTTTGTCTTTTTTTCAGATGAGTAAATGGTCTGGTATTTGATAAAAGATATAGAGTTTTTATTAAACCTGCTCCAGTTTTTATAAGCCTCAACTCTTAAAATATGAATATCAACAAATAATTTAATATAACTTTTTGAAACTTTAAAAAGAGACTTAAAACTAATAGCCTTTGATTTGCCGTTTTGTCTTTTTGATAAAAAATTTGGAACTTCAGCAAAAAGGTAGCCTTTTCTAATGAGTTTAATTAATAATTCAGCTTGGTAAAAGAAACCTGAGCTTCTAAGATTTACGTCTTCTAAAATTGCGCGTCTATAAAATACAGTTCCATTGGTGTAGTTTAGGTGCACACCAAAAGACATATTAATAATAAAACGGTAAATTGAGGATATCAATCTTCTCCACCGGTTCCTGATTTCAATGTTGTGTACAAATGGCACCAGAATATCTACGTGATTCATAAGGTTTATAAAAACTAAAGCATCATCAGGGTCGTTTTCATTGTCGCCAGGGAACATAACAACAATATCTTTATTTGATTTTTTGGCACCTTCAAAAAAAGAATATCCAATCCCCTTGGGTTTTATATGGTTAATTAACGTTAAGGGATTTTTGGCTTGAATAAGACGCTCAATAATAACTTTAGTGTTGTCAGTACTGCCATCATTAACAACAATAATTTCGCCTTCAATGTTGTGATTTTTTAAAGATTTCAGTGTGCTGACAATAGCGCTTTCAATATTAACTTCCTCGTTTAAGGCTGGCATAATAACTGAAAGTGTAAAATTATTCATTTTTTATTCGCCATTGTTTTTATAAAAGTTATAAATTGTTTCGCAAACATAATTAATTTCACTGTGTGTAAGGTATTGATGAATGGGGAGTGAGATTATATCATTAGCCTGTGTTTCGGCTTTTGGAAAATCCCCCTTTTTATACCCTAAATATTGAGCGGCTTTTTGAAGATGAATAGGGATAGGGTAGTGTATTTTGGTTTCAACTCCGTTTTTACTTAAAAATTCAATTAATTTATTACGGTTTTTTACAGAAATTACATATGTATGAAATACTTGGTTTGCGTTTGTTTTGCGCTTTGGTACTTTTATAAAATCTTGAAGTGTAGATAATTTGTTGTCATAAAGATTTGCATTTTCAATGCGTTTATTATTAACACTTTCAATTTCATTAAGACCTAAAAGAGCAATTGAAGCTTGAATTGTATCAAGGCGGCTATTAAAGCCAAAAAACAAGGATTCATCTCTGCTAATAAGGCCATGGTTTCTTGAAGGTAGTATCTTTTCATAAATATCATCGTCATTTGTAGTAAGAACACCACCATCACCACATACATTTAAGTTTTTAAGTGGATGGAGGCTGAAGCATCCAATACCAAATGAGCCAACTTTTTTATTGTTAATACTTGCTCCAACAGCTTGCGCGGCATCTTCAATAATTGCAATATTATGTTTATTGGCAATAGCCAAAATATTTTCCATATCAGCCGGGTTGCCTGTTAGGTGTACAGGCATTATGGCTTTGGTTTTTGGGGTTATTGCTTTTTCAATTAAATCAGGATTAATATTGTAATCATCACAAACGTCTACAAACACAGGACTAGCCCCTGCGGCTACAATTGCGCCTGCTGTTGCAATAAAACTGTTTGGTGCTGTAATTACCTCATCACCATTTTGAGTTCCAATTGCTTTTAGCGCTAAAAATAGGGCATCGGTTGCGGAATTTAAACCTATGGCGTATTTAACCCCGCAATAATCTGCAAAGTGTTTTTCAAATTCATCAACTTCTTTACCCATAATAAAATTACAGTTTGTAAAAATATCTTCAAATATTTTATGTTTTTCAAATCCTTCAAATTTATTTTTAAGGCAGAGGTAATTGACTTTCATAATAATGTGTTAGTTCTTTTTATAAAATTCCTTAATTTTATTTACCATATACATTACTTGCTCAGCATTTAGGTGTTGGTGCATGGGGAGCGTAATATAATGTTCGCATTGTTTTTCATAAACCGGAAAATCACCCTTTTTATAACCAAGCGCGCGGCAGGCGTTTTGTAAATGCAGTGGAATTGGATAATGTACTTTTGCATCAATGCCATTATCTTGAAGGTGTTTTAATAAATTGTCTCTGTCTTCAGCTAAAAACATGTAAAGATGATAAACATGTTTAATATGTGACGGAACTTTTGGAAGAGTAATTACGTCACTCAATTCCACAAGTTCACTGTTACAAAGATTTGCATTTTTTATTTTGTTTTCAGTAATTTCTGGAAAACTTTTAAATAAATGATTTCCAACTACGGCCTGAAGTGAATCCAGTCTTGAATTGTAGCCAAAAATTTCCATTTCATCGCGGTTTTTAAGACCGTGATTACGTAAAAGAATCAATTTTTCATAAAGAGTGTCGCTGTTGGTAACTATCATCCCAGCATCACCCCAAACGTTTAGGTTTTTAAGGGGGTGGAAGCTAAAGCCACCAGCAATTCCAATAGTGCCGACAAATTTATTATCAACTTTACCACCCAAAGCCTGACAAGAATCCTCAATAACAGGTAGGTCATGCTTTTTAGAAATTTCCATAATTGGGTTAAGGTTTACAGGAAGGCCCATATAGTGAACGGGCATTATAGCTTTGGTCTTTGTCGTAATAGCCCGCTCAATTTTTTCTGGATCAATATTAAATGAATTATCTGAATCAACAAAAACTGGTTTTGCCCCAGTAGCCGCTATTGCCCCAATTGTTGCAAAAAAAGTATTAGCAGCAGTTATTACTTCATCCCCATTTGTAATTTCAAGGGCCTTTAATATCAAAAATAAGGCATCAGTACCCGTTCCTACTCCTACGGCGTGTTTAACGCCTAAATAGTCTTTAATGTTGTTTTCAAATTCAGTTAGAGGATACCCTAGTGTGAAATCACCAGATGAGATTAGTTTTTTAATATCATCAAGTATTGGATCTGGGTTTTTGAATTGTTCGTTTAGATAGGAATAATTAATTTTCATAGCATTCTCGTTTGTTAGGCGCCTAAAGAGTGACGCGCCGCTGCAGCTAAAACAATGAAGAACTACTTCAAAAGAGAATGACTAACATTTTTTTGATAGTAATCCAATTAAAAATGTATCTGTCCATATAACAGACAAATATTTATTACAGCACACAAAGAGCTGGATGTTTTAATAGTTATTTTTTTTAGAGGGGTTTGTTTTAAGGATTTTTGGAAAAAAAGTTTGAGCCCCAAAGTAGGCGTGGTGAAAAAAAGTACCAGCTTTTAATGTTCTTAGTGTTGCTAAAGCAAGATATCCGGGTCTTAGATAAAAAGAGGTGTAAAATTTGTTATAATGCTTCTTAAGGATATCCATGCTGATGTTAGGGTGTTCATAAATATTGCCAATTGAGTGCAGATTGTACTTTGACCAATCATTACTTTTAATTAAGTCTTTACTCTTGTATTCATCGTAAATTCTTGTCCCAGGAAATGGTACAGTGATTGTAACTTTTGCATAGGAAGGCGATAGTTTTTTAGCAAATTTGGTTGTAAGCACTAGCGACTTTTCGGTATCAGCTGGGAGTCCAAACATAAAAAAACCAACAGATTCGATTCCCGCTTTTTTTACAAGCGCCATAGCTTTATAGCTTTGTTCTACTGAATAACCCTTTCCAATAGAATCGAGTGATTTCTGGTCACCACTTTCAAAACCAAGGGCCAATTGATAAAGGCCTGCGCGTTTTGCCATTTGTAAAAATTCAAGATCAACTTTATCAACCCGTATGCCAGCAGATAGTGTCCATGGAAATTTAAGATTATTTTCAAGGATAAGTTCGCATATTTTTTTCGCGCGATCCATGTTTGCAGTAAACATATCATCAATAATACGTAATTCACGGATACCTAATTTTTGGAGGTATTTAATTTCATCAATTACAGCTTCGGGTGATTTAAAGCGCATCTTTGAGCCAAAAATATTTTTATTACAAAAGCTACAATTCCATGCACACCCTCTGCTTGTCATATAATTCATCATGGGTGAAACTTTGTTTAAGATTCTGGAACACTTATATTTACTTAGGTCGTATAAATCCAGCGCAGGATACGGAATGGACTCAATATCATTAATGATTTCCCTTTCATCAGACGTTTGGATGATTTCACCATTTTCTTTGTAATAAATTCCTGGAATCTTGGAGTATGAAGTATCGTCTAAAATTTTAATGAACGGTACTTCGCCCTCACCAAGAACTGCAATATCAAAAGCTGAGTGGTCTAAAGTATCATTAGGAAGGGCCGTAACGTGCGGACCACCAATTATTAATTTGGTCTTAACATCAGTAAGTTTTCTAATAATAAAGCTTATTTTAGATACCTCAGAAATTAGAGGGGTCGTACTTGTCATTCCAATAATGTCAGGTTTAAACTTTTCAACTTTATTTTTAAGTGCGTTTTGCCAATCCAAAATAATTCCTAGATCTAAGATTTCTACTTTGTGACCCTTTTGGCGTGCAATCGCGGCAAATGTGGCGTGAGAAAGCAGCGGATAAATCTGGACAACAGCATTAATCCTTGTTCCTGAGTAGGAGCTGAAACAAGACGGCGTGTTTATAAATAGAATTTTTTTCATTAAAATCAGACGAAGCATACAATAAAATTAATTAATTTTCTATAATTTGTTAAATTAAGAATCTGAGTGGTTGCGCGCAGTGCATTGCGTAAAAAGTTTTTTACAGAAAATCCTTTAAATGCCCCATAAGTGATTTAACACCCCTTGAATAGAACTTTATGTCTTCAGTTAGGTTTTTTGTTTGGATAAGTCTTCTTGCAATTGCTTCTGGGTGTAAAAATGCTGAATATACGTTACGAATAGCTTTTTTAACTTCTTTATCGGTAACGTTGCTTTTCATAACAGTTTGTCGCATATCGAATAAACTCCAATTTTGAGTTTCAAGTAAACCAGCTTTGTCTAATTCAGAAAAAAGAGGGGTTCCTGGATATGGAACAACCATAGTTGCCTGAAGTGTGTAAGCATATCCTTTTATTAAAAGCTTTCTTGCAAGTTTGATTGTGTTTGTTATTTCTTCAGGGCTTTCCCATGGATATCCAAACATTACTGTTATGTGTACGTCTAATCCGGCGCGAGATGCGGCTTTTGCTCCTTCAAGAATTTGTTCCACCTTAAGATTTTTATTTATCCGGTCAAGTGTGTACTGATTAGCAGATTCAAGCCCAAAAAGGACTAATCTGAATCCTGCTTTTTTCATCAACTTATAATCATTAAAGGTCAAGTGTCCAAAACGCATATTGCAATCAAAGTTTATATGACAGTAGTATTTGCGTTTAATCATTTCATTACAAAATGTATGTAACCATTCGCCAATAGGAAAACTGCCAGTGTCGTCCATAATTTCTTTAATGTCGTAGTTTTCTATTAGGTGTCCGATTTCATCTACTTCATCTATAGGGTCCCTTGTTCTGTAATTTGGATAAAGAGTTGTCCACGAGCAGAATGAACATTTCCCATGCCAACAATCCCGTCCCGCCATAATATATGTTCCAGGAATTTTTCTGAAGTTTCCATTTTTTTCGCAATATAAATGCCAATGTGTAAGGTCTCTATCAATCCATGGGAGTTTACTTAGTTCATGGTTAAGCTTAAACGTTCCTGAATTTCGTATATCTTTGCCATCGCGCCACCAAATACCAGGCTCAAGAGGCGTTCCATCCTTCAAGTGCTTTAGTAAGCTTAAAAATAAAAAGTCGTAATCACCTCCGGTAAGTAAATAATCCACGTTAGAATTTTCAAAACTTTCTTTTGGTAATGCTGTGGCGTGATCTCCTACAAGAACTATTTTCAAGCTGGGGTTTAGCTTTTTAATTTTATTTATGTAATTCCAGTATAATTTAATAATTGGTGTTTTAGCCTCAATAAGAATGATCTCTGGCGAGGTACTAATAAGTTTTTTATTGAATTCATCTTCGCTCCACATTTCTGCTATTCCATCTAGCCAAAAAACATCATGACCATCTTTTTTGGCCAGGGTTGCGGCGTAGGCGGGAACCACAGGATAAATAAACGTTTGGCGGTTGAACCATTGAAATTGCCTGTTTTGTGATAATAAAGGCACACCATTATCAGATAGTATTGGTGGATATGCTATTGCAACTTTCATTTTCGCAGTGATCTTATATTTAAAATTACTTATGTCATATAAAAAAAAGGAAAATACGTTGTCGCGGCAGTGCAGCGAGTCACTAGCGGGCGGCGGTAACTCGTTAGCATATAAAAAAAGTCTGATATTTCATGATTTCTCCATATTTTTATACTTTGCTAGTGATAAGTTGCATAAGCTAAGTTAGTAAGAAATTAATTATGAATGCTGTAATAATAAACCCACCAAATACAGATAAAGACACCTATATGGCAAGAACGGCCGATCGCTGGCCACATAGAGTTAAAAGGGGAAAACTTTTTAAGGCTAAAATGTTTCCTAAGTACCCACTTTATTTAATGTATGGCGCAGCCATGATGGAAAAGGCCGGTATAAGTGTAAACGTAATTGATGCAACTGAACGCGACTATAGCATAAATGAAACTTTGAATGTTATTAATGAATTTGATCCAAAACCAGAAGTTTTTTTTATAGAAGTTTCAACCCCATCATTTGATAGCGACATTAAATTTATCAGTACTCTTAAACAAAAATATGAAAATTCACATATAAGTATTCTTGGTCCCCATGCAACAGTTTTTCATAAAGAAATTCTTCAGGAGTATCAGGTTGTAGATAGTGTAATCCGTGGTGAATTTATTACGATAATGAATGATATTTGTTTGGCCCATGTGGCAGGTTCATTAAAAGATGTTCTTGGCATTACCTATCGCAATGGAAATGAAATTGTTGAAAATGCCAGCAAACCATTTATAGGGAACCTTAATGATCTTGAATGGCCAGCCAGGCATTTGTTGGATCCAAGGCGATATCGCATGGGCCATTATACTTATGAACCACAGTTACTGATGATGACTTCAATGGGGTGCCCTTCAAAATGTATATTTTGTATATGGCCACAGCTTCTTTATGATCAAAAAATAAGACTTAGAGATCCAGAAGACATTGCTGATGAGATGATTTTTTGCAGGAAGCAGTATGGAGCACGCGAAATCTATTTTGATGATGATACATTTAATATTACTGAAGAGCGCGTAATGAAACTTTGTGAAACTTTTATTCGTAAAAAGACAAAGCTTTCATGGATCACAGAAATGCGTTGCGATAAAGTATCGCTTGATATGTATAAAACAATGAAACGCGCTGGGTGTGTAAAGGTTTTATATGGGGTGGAGTCAGGCAATCAGGAAATTCTTGATAATTGTAAAAAGGACATTAAAGTTGAACAGGTAAAAAATGCCTTTGCTCTTACACACAAGGCTGGAATTAGATCTCATGCTGCATTTATGTTTGGTCTACCGGGCGAATCAAAAAATACTATTAATGATACAATGAAATTTGCCAGACGTCTTAAGGCAGATACAATTCAATGTTCAATTGCTTTACCTTATCCGGGTACAGAGTTTTATAGGATCGCAAAAGAATCAGGGACCCTTAAAGTAGATAAATGGACAGATTACGATAGCGAGCTTTGTGGCGCCATTGAATATCCAGGTCTTTCTAAAGCGTATATTCAGGATTCAATTGGTAAAATGTATAAACAATTTTATATCCGCCCAAGTTACTTGATGTATAGGGTTGCTTCAATGCGTTCATGGTCTGACGTTACACGTTTTTATGATCAGGCAATTGGATATTTCAGAAGATTTAGTTAATCTTTTTGTCCTTCAGAATTGGCACAGGTTTTACAAATCCTATACTTATAGTTTCCGGTGTAAATATCTTTTCTGATGTGTTGTGTTTTTTTCCAAATAGTTTTTATGTCGTTCTTATTACAGTCACCAAGTATTTTTTCACCATAATAATCATTGCAGCATAGAACTACTTTTCCTTCAAAATTAATAACTATAAATGCCGCCATATAACAGCCTTTTGAAAAATCGTGAACTAGAAAGTTGTTTGGAACTTCGATTAGACCTGCTCTTGTATATAAAGGTTCTTTACCATTGAAATAATCATATAGTTCAAACTTGTTTTGTGATTTTGACGGGAGGGTATTAATTAGTTTTTCAAGCTTATCCTTGATTTGCTTATTATGAAAAGAAATTCTAATTGTATCAATGCCTGAAATAATTAATTTTTCAACAGAGCTTTTTGTAAGTAAATCGCCATTTGTAAATAACACAAGATTTGCTGAAACCAGTTTTTTTCTGGAATACGAAATAAATTTAAATATTCTTTTATCTAATAATGGTTCGTTATAAAAATGGAAACTCAGTCTTCCTTTGAATTTCATTTCTGCAATTTCATCAATTATTTTGTGAAAAAGTTTTTCAGACATGGTGCCAGCGCGCTTATCGCTTTTTGAAACTGGACAGTAAGTGCATTTTCTGTTGCATCTGGCGTCTGTTTCAATTTCAATTGCTTCTGGTGTATCAGAAAAAAGAAGCTTCCAGGCAATCTTCCTTGCGGTTTTGTTTTGTTTAACTCTTGTTTTGATTTTGTTAAGC
>CAZQUK010000018.1:0-4381 GCA_964596435.1 uncultured Oligoflexia bacterium | reverse complement strand
ATAAGTTTTTTTTCAGCTGTTGGTCTAAAGTCTTTTGGCTTGTAAAAAAGAACAGTCAATCCATATATCCAGACGGTAAGAAAGGATATAATTGGATAAATTAACCAGGCTATATCCTTGTCTTTTTGAAGTTTTTTTGTTGCTTCAAATAATGGACAAATTAACGACGAGCAATATAAAGCCGTAAGAAAGATATCTGTTTTTTTATATCTATTTATCCAGATAGTATCATTTATATTTTTACTTTTACGTCTTGAGCGTTCTACAAATTCAGTTGCAGTACGGTAGCGCTTTTTTAAGAATCCAGAAAAAGATCCTATGTGGTGGTGATAAATACCAAGACCCTTTATGTAAATCACTTTATCAAATCCGTTTGCCGCAACTTTTGTTGAAAAATCCGCTTCATCAAAACTATCAAAACTTATATTAAAAAACTTTGAAAACACACTATTTTTCCAAATAAAACCATTGGCGCCAAATACAGGATACTTACCTTTTTTAAACTGAAGAAGATCATATCCATTTTTTTTGTGTGTGATAGAGTTATGTTCAATTCCAGCTAAGCGTCTAACAATTGGATCTTCGCCCCGCATAAGCGTTGAAACACGATTAATCATGGAGTCTTCTTTTTTAACAATAAAATCAACATCTGCACCAAGGGCATCTTTTTCCTGTTCCAGGATGCCAACCATTGTATCAAGCCAGTTAGTGGTTGATATTTCATTATCGGCATCTACTAAAATGACATAGTCTGAATCTTTATTAATGTTTTTTAAGCCAACAGCCTTACCAAGTTGGGCATCACGTCTTGGATTTATTACCACTTTTGCTCCGAATGATTTGGCAATTTGAGTTGTATTATCTGTAGATACTCCGTCAGCAACTATTACTTCATACGAATCTTTGGGATAGGTTTGTGAAAAAATACTATGAAGACATGTTTTGAGTAATTTTTCAGCATTAAAAGTGGGAACGACAAATGAAACAAATGGTTTTTGTGTTGGTGGCATATTAAATTTAACCAGTTACAATTAATGCATTATTAATTCTACCGTCTAAACACCATTATCAGAGAAGTCATAAATATACAAAAATCAATTAAGGGGTGGTGCAGTGCGTAGCACGCGGACTTAGATTTGACTGTTTTTATCAAATTAGATAGTTTGTGGGTTAAATAGAAAGGTCGAGGAGTTTAAGGTTTGCCATCAGTTTTTTTTAAAACAGTTTCAGTAATCGTACCACTAGCGCATGTTACAGACTATCTGTACGAGTGTTTAGATAATCTTCGAAGACTTGATTGGAAAGATCTTGAAGTAATTGTTCTTCCTGACAATGACTTCACACTTGATGATTATTCTTTTGTAAAAATTCAAGCAACAGGTAAGGTTGGACCAGCCATTAAGCGTGATATGGGTGCAAAAATTGCAAAAAATGAAATTTTGGCATTTTTAGACGATGATGCATATCCAACAAAAAATTGGTTAATTGAAGCAGTTAAACATTTTGAAAATAAAAATATAGCAGCTATTGGTGGTCCTGCTATTACTCCAAATTCAGATCCGTTTTGGGCAAAAGTATCTGGAGCTTTTTTTGTTTCTCCACTTGGGGGGGGGAATCCCTATAGATATTATCCTGGGCCAAAAATTGAGGAAATTGATGACTGGCCAAGTGTCAATTTATTAGTCCGAAAAGAAGATTTTCTTGAAGCAGGCGGATTTAATACAAAATATTGGCCAGGTGAAGATACAAAACTTTGTTGGAATCTGGTTTATAAGCAAAATAAAAAGATGATTTATGATCCAAATGTGGTTGTGTGGCACCACAGAAGGTCCAGTATTGTGAAGCATTTAAAACAGGTCGGACAATATGGTTTGCATAGAGGACATTTTGTAAAACTTTATCCCGAGACATCAAAAAAAATTACTTTTTTTATGCCATCATTTTTTTTGATGGGACTTATTTGTGCTTTGGTTATTTCCCCTTTTGTTTGTGGGCCGTTGTTGTTATTATTTGCAGGTTATGGTTTTGCAATGTTTGTGTCTGCTGTGATTATTTGGCACAGAGAAGGTTCGCTTATAATTGGAGCTGCCTCAATTCCATATGCATTTTTATCTCATGTAATTTATGGGTGGAATTTTTTTAAGGGTTATGTGCTTGTTAAGAAACTTGAGAGTAAATTGGCTGATCAAGCTACCGCGGCGCACAACGAGCCGTAGCGAATAAATCCTGTAATATCCCGCTATAAACTTGATAAGAATTAATAATTGATTATATACCCAGTGTAATGAATAAACTTATTAGTATTGTTGTTCCAGTATATAACGAAGCTGGCAATATTGAGCCACTTGTTTCTGAAATTCAAAAAGTTTTTGAAGCGCTCCAACAATATGATTATGAAATTCTCTTCGTAAACGATGGTAGTAAAGACAGATCTTATGATGTTGTTGTTGAACTAAGTAAGGATAATAAGAATATCAAATTGATCGATTTATCCAAAAACTTTGGTAATCAAATCGCAGTTAGTGCTGGTATGGAACATGCAACAGGTGATGCGGTGATAACAATGGATGCGGATCTTCAGCATCCTCCAAGCGTAATCACCAAGTTAATTAAAGAGTGGGAAAAAGGTTTTGAGGTTGTTGTTGCAAAACGAAAAGGTTGGGAACATGCTTTTGGGTCCAGATTGTTTTTTATACTTTTATCTTTTTTTTCAGATATCAAATTAAATTATCAGATTTCAGATTTAAGGCTTCTTGATAGGATAGCAATAGAGGCTTTTTGTCGTTTTTCTGAGCGCCAACGTTTTGTTCGTGGAATGGTTCAGTGGCTTGGGTTTCGTCAAAGCGAAATTGACTATGAGGTTTCGAAAAGAGGTGCAGGGAAAAGTAGTTTTTCATTTTTGGGATTAATAAAATTAGCAATTACTAGCTTTACATCCTTTTCTTTAGTTCCTCTAAAAGTTGCTTTGATTGTAGGCTTTATGATTTTTATGGGAAGTATTTTCCTTTTATTGTATATGGCCATTAATTATTATTTTATTAGTCCTGGTATTTTTAGACCCATAGCATTTTTTGCGGTTTTAAATGCAACACTTTCCGGTTTTATTTTAATATGTCTTGGGTTAGTTGCCAGTTATGTTGGTAAGGTTTACCGCGAAGTAATTGGACGCCCAATTTATATCGTTAGGGAAAAAATTAATTTTGTTGATAGGAAATAAAGTGAAATCTGTTAGCTTTTATAAGTCGACCACAATTCTTTATTTTTCATTGTTTTTGAGTATGGTCCTGAATTATGGTTATCAGATTTTTATGGCAAGAAATCTTAATGTGGTAGATTTTGGAACGTTGAATACAATGTTTTCTGTTCTTGTGATTTTTAGTTTTTTTTCTAAGGTTATCCAAAATTCTGTTTCAAAATATATAATTGAAAGCAAACCACGTAACTTTTCTGGAATATTTGTTTTTTTTTAAATATTTCCCTGGGCATTACTGTTTTGTATTTATTGTTTTCGTCGTTAATACGGGATTTTCTTAATATTAACGATTTGTTGACAGTGCTTCTTTTTGCCCTAAATTTTTTTGCTGGTGGTTTTTTAATACCATTATCACTTGGCCTTTATCAAGGACTGCAGAATTTTACAGGATGTGCTTTCGTCCAGGTGTCTGCTAGTGCTATAAAATTGATTTTAGGTGTTTTGCTTATTGCTTTTGGCTTAAATGCTGTAGTTCTTGGGTCTGGTGCAGCACCATGTCTTGTTTTTTTGGCTTTTGTCTTGTTTTTTCGCAAAAAAATTAAACTTCCCCTGGGAAAACTCCCTGGTTCATTCTTTAGAAACAGTTTTTGGCTGGCTTTGGCAAATTTTTTAATACTCTCTTTTTTCTATGTAGATGTGATCCTTGTTAAACATTTTTTTGATCCAGTGGCAGCAGGAAGCTATATTGCGTTAACGGTTCCTGGTAAATTATTATTTTTACTACCAGAAACAATTATTGCTGTCTTTTTTCCGATGACTGTTGCGGCTAAAGAGAAGGGTAAAAGTGCAGTAGGGCTTTTGATAAAAGCTTTTTTGGGAACGGGTCTTATCGCGGGTCCAATTTTGGTTTTATTTTGGCTTTTCCCTGAATGGATAATGTCAATTATGAATGTAAAATACGTTGATGTGGCATCCCACTTATTCAAATATTCCATTGCAATGGCCATTGTAGCGTTTGGAAGAGTATTAATTAATTTTTGGATGGCAAAGAACCAATACCGATTTTTATTTAGCTTAATTTTAGCTTTATTGGTTTTAATAATTCTAATTTTTATTAATATTAATAGTATTGAAAAAATAATTGATGCCTTGTTGATTTCAAGTGCCCTGTTGCTTGGTATGAATATT
>CAZQUK010000017.1:17641-19160 GCA_964596435.1 uncultured Oligoflexia bacterium | reverse complement strand
GCCTTATCTTGTTCTTGTTTTTCTTTATCAATACGAACTTGATAAGAACGCCTGATTTTTTCTAATTCTTTTTCGTATGATTCAATATTCTTTGAAATTCTAACATCATAAGCCTTGTCTATTTCAGCAAGTTGTTTTTCTTTGCCATCTATTAGGCTTGAGATGCGACCATCATGATTGTCTTGTAAATCGCGAAAAGTTCTCTCCTGGTATTCCTTTAGCTGGTCCCGGGATTTTTGAAATCTTTTATTAACTAGATCCAGCTCTCTTGCTTGATTACGGGATATTTCCACAAATATTCCAACGCCTCCTATTAATGATTTTAAATAAAAAAATTGAAATTGAAAACAGGCATAGATTGCCTGGGAATTATTTGCCCACCCGCAGGCCCAAATGGCGATTAATAAAAAAATATATTGTTAAATATCAGGTATTTTTTGCGATTTTTTTAAAAATACTAGAGGTGCTCTTGCCGGCATGAAATGGAAGTGATTTGACGCAGCCGCCCCATGATTTGACTTCAGTGCTACCTGCAATTTGGTTAACTTTCCAGTCTCCACCTTTTACGAGTACTTTTGGTTTTAGTTTTTTTATGATTTCTACAGGCGTGTCTTCGTTAAACCATGTTACAAAATCAACTTTTTCAAGAGCTGCAACGACCCAAAGTCTATCTTCAAGTTTGTTTATAGGGCGCCCCGGACCTTTGCCCAACCTTTTTACGGATGTATCACTGTTTAAGGCTACAACCAAATAGTCACCAAGGCTTTTCGCTTTTTCCAGATATTTAATATGACCACTATGAAGTATGTCAAAGCACCCGTTTGTGAAAACAATACGCTTTTTGTTTTTTGCCAATACTCGAACAAGATTTGATGGAGATTTTATTTTTGTTTTTATTTTTCTGTTTTGCAAAGAGGTGCTCCTATAATAACTTTACTGAACTATAAACGAGCATATTCATTGGGTTGTAAGCCGGTGGCAACATCATGTAAACATCGTTTTTTTGAATCGAAAATTGCCCAAAAAAGCCCGACAGAAAGGAAAACGCACGATGGGATAAAAAGCACAGACCTAAGCAATATGAGCCCCGGCGGTCCTGCTATAGATAAACCCAAAAGTCGCTTCCCAATAGAGTTATTAAAAACGAGCTCTTGCGCTGTTATTATTGCCCAATTAAACATAAGCAGAAACACACAAAGGAAAAAAAACGGTTCCGGTAAAAGAAAGGTTTTTATTTTTAGGCTTAATATAAAAGATGCCAGCAATATTGCCAATGTTCCTAAAAAAACACTAAAGCAAAAATCAATTATAAATGCGCATATTCTTTTTAAAAGATATGAAAACCCGTAGGTGTTTATTTCAAGCTTAATGGTATCTTTTGTGGCTTGCTGTGCGGTGGGTTCTTTTGGGTGTGTCTGGGCTTTAAGTTTGTTTTGAGGAAACTCAAAATCTTTTAGTACTTTTTCAAACGAATCTAGGGATGGTTGTCTGGCTGGTTTTTTGGTAAAAACAAACTGGG
>CAZQUK010000017.1:0-17631 GCA_964596435.1 uncultured Oligoflexia bacterium | reverse complement strand
CAATATGATTAGACCTTTGCGTTTCGGGTTTGCTTTTTTGTGGCGAATAAGGAAGTCCCTCAGAGAATGGATGGAATCCGAGCCCCTCGTTTATTGCTTCAAAATTAAGATGTTCATCGTTAGACTTTTGGAATGTGTTATTTTCTGGCGCCATAACTATATATATAAATCGTTTAATGGCCTGTTTTTGTCAAGAGTTTTGAGGCGTATGTTAATTTTTCTTACTATTAAGCGCGGCATTTAGAACGCTTAATCCAAAAATTGCAGCTGTTTCAGCTCTTAATATTAAGGGCCCCAGAGAAACAGGTGTTGTGTTTTTAATGTTCTCCATTAGGTTTTCTTCTTGTGGACTCCAGCCCCCCTCAGGCCCAACTAGTAGATGAAAATATTTATTCTCTGTGTTTATATTTTCAAGCTCAGTTAAAAGATTCTTGGCATTTAAGTTTGCACTTTCCTTGCACCAGAACCTCCTACCCATTGTGTTTTCAAGAATATCATTAGTTAGTTTTACTGGGTTATTAATAATTAATTTTTTTAATCTCCCACATTGTTTTAGTGCCTGGTCGGCGATTCTTTGCCACCGTGCTTGAAGCAGTTCGGGTTCCTTATTTTTTAATTTAATGACGCTTCTTTCAGTGTAAATGGGTGTTAATTCTTTAATTCCAAGTTCAACAGCTTTTTCTACAACAAGATTCATTGCGTCTTTTTTTAAAATTGAGATTTCAAGTGTTATAGGAAGAATCTGATTTTCGCTTTCGACCGGGGATGAGGTGGGCTTGTCTGTTTGTGCAAGTTCAACGATGGTGACGCTACTTGAAAATTTGAGAGCGCCAATAGCGCTTTTTCCCGTGTTGCTGTTTATTAGCTCAACTAGGTCTCCACTTTTTAGTCGCAGAACTTGCCTTAAGTGTTTAGATTCCTTGAGCGTTAATTTAACTGGGTTTGTGATGGTTGGTAGCTCCCTAACTAATACCCGTCTTGTTTTCATGTTTCTTTTTTAATGTAAATTAGTTCTATTAGCACTATAAAATTTATGATAGTTCTAATACATACACTTACCATGTGAGGTTGATCTTTTATGGCCCTTTATTTTATTGGAATTGCTGGGGGTTCCGGCTCCGGTAAAACAACTTTTGCACAGAAACTTATCTCAAGACTTGACGATTCAAGTATGGTTCTTTTACATATGGACTCATACTACATGGCAGCACCACCGGAGAAGCATAAAATTCATGGTGCACCCAATTTTGACCATCCCGGGGCTTTTGATTGGGAACTGCTCAGGGATCACTTACAACAACTTAAACAAGGAAGCTCTGTTGAGGAGCCAATTTATAATTTTAAAATCAGCCGCAGAGAAGAGGGCACGCACACGGTTGGACCATGTAAGGTCGTACTGCTTGAGGGAATATTTGCGCTTTGGGATGCTGAGATCAGAAACCTTCTTGATTTAAAGATTTTCTTGCACGTTGACTCGGATATTAGGTTTATTAGGCGCCTTCATCGCGATGTAAGAGAGCGCGGTCGTAATATTGATAACATTATCAGGCAATATTACGATACAGTTAGACCCATGTATCATAAATATCTAGATCCTACGCGCCAATATGCTGATATTTCCGTGGGCGATGAAACAGATATTGCTGCCGACGTTGTTTCGTCTCACATAAAAGAGGTTATTTTTAATAATTTGTAGGATGCAAAGGAGCTTTCTTGGGAACATCAGTGGCTGATAATAATATTAAACTACATTTTGTGGGAGGACTTGGGGAAATTGGAATGAATTGTCTTGTTTTAGAGGCCAATAACGAGGCAATTATGATTGATTGTGGTTTAATCTTTGCAGATTTGGATCATTTTGGTGTGGAATACGGAGTTCCAGATTTTTCACAAATTGAAGAAATAAAAGATAAAATTACCGCAGTGGTTATTACCCATGGACACGAGGATCACATAGGTGCCCTGGCTTATGCAATTAGAGCTGGGATTAAAGCACCAATATTTGCATGCCCTTTTACAAAAGCACTTATTGAGGATCGTTTAAGGCAGGCCGGGGTTTTATCTGGTGTAAAATTTAATGTATTTCAACCCGGAAGTTTGCTTAATTTTAATGAGTTTAAAATTAAAACAGTTCCAGTTAACCATAGTATTATTGAAAGCGTGGCGCTTCTTATAGATACGCCGGCCGGAAAAATTGTCCATACCGGAGATTTTAGAATAGATCCAAATCCATTTTATGGAGAAAAAATAAATCTTCAGGATTTTAAAAAAGCAGGCGATGAGGGTGTGCTTTTATTTTTATCAGATTCAACTAATGTTGAGTTTGAAGAGGAAGGTTTAAGTGAAAGTGTTATTTATGAACAGTTTGAAAAAATATTTTCAAACACACGGGGCCTAACCGTTGTAACAATGTTTTCCTCCAACATTTGCCGACTTGGACAGATATTTAAGCTTGCAAATAAAATTGGCCTTAAAGTTGCCGTAACCGGTAGGTCAATGAGCGATAATATTGAGTTTGCAATAGATAACGGTTATCTTACAGACGCAAAAGCCGTGCTGATCCCAGTTGAAGATTTAGATAAGCACCCAAGAGAAAAAGTCATATTGCTTGCGGCCGGGTGCCAGGGTGAGTATCGTTCTGCTTTTTCAAGAATAGCAAAAGATGAACATAAATTTATAGACCTAAGAGAAGACGACATAGTTGTATACAGCGCAAGAGTAATACCCGGGAACGAAAAACCGGTTGGAAATACTTTTAATAAAATTTACAAACAGGAAGCTGAAGTGGTTAGCGGTTATCATCATAAAATTCACGCATCAGGACACGCTACCCGCCCTGAGTTAAAAAAAATGCTTGAGTTTGTGCGACCAAAGTTTTTTTTACCGGTTCATGGAGAGTACAGGTTTTTATCAAAACACGCACTTTTAGCTAAAGAAACCGGCGTTAGTGAAGAAAATATTATTATTGCCCAAAACGGTGACATTTACGATCTTCAAAATAATTTAATGAGGCTTATTGGCAGTACCGACGAAGTACGTGTGTGGATAGGGAGCCGTCAAAATGATATTATAACCAAAACAATATTAAGAGAACGCAGAAGAATGGCGGAGCGTGGTGTTGTAATTTCCACTTTGTTAAAAAACAAAGAGGGGCGGGTTCGGGCGGATCTTATTAATTTAAAAAGTTATGGTTTTGCTTGTGATGCGCTAAGTGAAGAGCTAATGACTGAGGCCCAAAGAATAGTTGCCGGAGTTGTTAAAAGATATAACGACGAATTGGACGGCTCTTTTGCGGAACCTTTTAATTTGGCAGAGGAAGTCAGAATAGATTTAAGACGTTATTTTGGTAATACCCTGGGGTTAAAGCCGCCAGTTATTTCAACGGTAATTGATTTGTAAACGCTAAAATGGAGGGAATATGCCGGTAAAAACAAGTGTTTTGTTGGTGCTAATTATTTCTTTTGTAACCTGCGCATGTTTTAAGCAGCCAGCCGTGGTGGTTGGTGCACAAGTAAATAATGTGGATGGAGTGTGGCTTCAAAAAGAAGATGGCTCTTTAAGTTGTGAACCCGACCGTGCTGTTTCGCTTGAGGCGGCAAGAGCCGAACTTGAAAAAAACGATGTGAAAGTGCTGGCACAACAAAAGGGCAACGACGGTCAGATGCACATTCAAATGTGTGGAGCACCTACAGGGAATTTAAATTTAATACAGGTTTCAAAAGACGATGTTTCTAAAGCAAAAGAACTCGGGTTTTTGGAAACAAAAAACCCGGGAAAAAAATAATTATATTTTGATCCCATATTTTTTTAGTTTCCCGGTAAGAATGTTTCGATCAAGTCCTGTTTGTTCGCACATGGGTTCAATTTTTCCGTTATAAAGCTCAAAAAGTTCAAGTAAATATACCCTTTCAAACCCTTCTCTTGTGGTACAAAAATCCGCCCTGTGAAGTCCAAAGTTCGGCAAATCAGAGGCATTAATGGAATCACCGTTTGAGTTGGTTGCGGCAAGTCTTAGTACATTTCTGAGTTCACGAATGTTGCCGGGCCATTCATAGTTTAATAGTTTCCGAATTGCGTCCCGGCTAAGGTTGGTTATATTTTCTTTTTTAAGATCTCTTGCCACTTCTTTAAGAATATTATTTGCTATGTTTTCAAACTCATCTTTTCTGTCTTTTAGTTTTGGCATTTCGAGCCTAAAAACATTTAATTTTTCAAGAAGCTTAGGGTTAAAAAATCCTGCCTGCGCCCTTCCCTCAAGGATCTGACTGCTGCTTGAAATTATCCGAACATTAGGTGAAAGTAAGTTGTTTGTGTTAATCGGGTCTTTGATTTTCCGTGTTTCAAGGTATTGTAATAGGGTTTTTTGCTGTGCCAGCGGGTACTGGCCAATTTCAGAAATAAAAAGTGAACCGCCGTCCGCTTCAATTATAGATTGTGCAATTGGTTTGTTGTGTGCGGCTTTAAGAAAAATATTATTAGAGTTGGAACTATTTTGGTGTATCCACCGCGCCATTGTGCCCTTTCCCGTGCCGGCAGTGCCAAGAATTAAAACCGGGGCGTTGTCAGTTTGTGTGGCAAGTGTGATTAAGCGTAAGTGTTTTGATGGAAGAAAAAACACGCTGCATTCTTTATAGTTTGAACTAAATGGCATGGCGTTTTTATGTCCCCACTTAAGGTTAAAGTTCCCTACATCTAGTAGTATACAGGGTTTAGCGAGAGAAGGCTAATTACACCATTAGAATCATATAGTATACGACAAAGTTTGGGCATAAATTTGCTGCAAAAATACTTGGCTTAAGCTTTAAAACGACCTAATCTATTAAAATGATGAATAAACTTACGATATTTTTGACTTTTATACTTATTTTTATGGGTGGGTGTAAAATTGTGCCTGACTGGTTAAGTGGTTATCTTGATGCTCTTACTAAAGTTGACCAAGCAAAAGAGGAAAAAACCGCTATAAAAGAAATGCATGTGCAGGCAAATGCGGAACTCTTGCAAGAGATGTTAAGGGTTATATTTGTAAAAAATCCGGATTCGCTGTCGCAGTTTCATGGGTGGCTTCAGGTTCTAAATCAGGGTGCTTCTATTGAGGGCGTGTATAATGGTTTGACCCATTCATCCTATTACCGAAACCTTGAAACTCAAAACAGGAACTCTGCACCAAGGGCACTCCGGGTGTTTTCGGCAGAGCTTGCTGAGATTGAGATAGAGTTAAAAAAACAAACAGAATTTACAGAGGAATCAGCAGGTCCGCTTCCAAGAATAAGCACTGATTCGCTAGTATCGCCAGAGAATATGGTGGTTGATGGCGTTAGTACGCTTGAAT
Organism: uncultured Oligoflexia bacterium; assembly: GCA_964596435.1. GTDB lineage: Bacteria > Bdellovibrionota > UBA1018 > UBA1018 > CAZQUK01 > CAZQUK01. The sequence goes on along the minus strand of CAZQUK010000017.1, from coordinate 12,302 downwards.
TTCCCGCTCTTGGAGATGAAGCTAAAAAAGAAGAGATTAAAAAACCCGATATTCATGAACTTATAAAAAAATATCAGGAAGTATTTTTAGGTGCATCGCTATTTACAATGAAGCGAATACTTTGTGATGAGGCATTAAAGCTTATTGGGGAAAAGAGTGAGTATCCGGAAAAATTAGCGCTTTGGTATTCCGCCTGGGCACCGCGTATGTCAAAGTTCGGCGTGGATTTTGGTCTTGGTTTAAGAAACAGTAATGATAAGAATTTTCATTACACTTGGGCCCTTTCTGCCTCAAAAGACAGGCTAAGCTGGGAAGTTATTAACCGCCTACAAAGGTTAATGAATAAGGCGGATGAGACACAATAACAAACTTGGTGCGTGCCCTGCGCTCAGGCTTACGGTGGCATTTCTTTACCAGAAGTTTTCAGGGAAAACTATGCCCTGATCTTTAAGTTGTGGAATGAATGTCGGTACAAGACCTGTGGGTTTTAGCTCGTTACCCTCATATTTATAAATATCATGAGTTGTAATAGTGTCGCCCTCCATTCCTGTAATTTCTGAAATTCTTACAACTTTTCTTTCGCCCGATCTAAAAAATTTTACATGTACAAGTAAATCAATGGACATGGAAATTTGTTGTCTTAGCGCCTTGAGCGGAAGATTAGCATGTGCAATTAAGCAGAGGGTCTCCAGTCTGAATAATGCGTCACGGTTGGAATTTGCATGAAGTGTTGTCATGGAGCCTTCGTGTCCGGTGTTCATGGCCTGTAACATGTCGAACGCTTCTGGCCCCCTTACCTCTCCGATTAAAACCCTGTCGGGTCTCATTCTGAGTGAGTTTCTTATAAGTTCCTGGAGCGTGATTGGGGGGGATGCTGGCATTTGCGGTTTTGTTTGCATTTTTACATAGTTTTGATGGGTAATATAAAGCTCAGGTGTGTCCTCTATTACAATGAGTCTTTCGCCTCTTGGAATTCTTGTAATTAAAGCATTAAGTAGAGTTGTTTTTCCGGAATTTGTAGCGCCAGAAATTAATATGTTTCTTTTGCTGACAGCACAAACACCAAGAAAGTACGCGGCGTTTTCAGAAATAAATTTTGAATTTTGAAGTTCATCAAGTGTGTAGCGTTTAAGGGGAAATTTTCTTATTGTTATGCACGGACCGTGTTCAGTAATGGGGGGGGCTACAATATTTACACGGGCACCATTTGGGAAAGGTACATCGACATACGGCTGGTCGGCACTTAGTATGCGGCCTGTTCTGTCTAGAATTGCCCTAACAACTCTTTGGAGATCGTCAATGTCATCAAATTTAATTCCTGCTTGAAAAAATTTACCTTCTTTTTCAAAAATAATGTTTCTTAAATCATTTACAATAATCTCGCTTATATTTGGGTCCTTAAGAAGCGGCTCAAGGGGGCCTAGTTCAGAAAAAAAAGCCGGGTATGTTGGGGTTTGGGTATCGGGCATATTTTAATTACTCCTTTTAAAAGGATTCGCTTTTTTGAGACTAAATCCAAGCTAAAAAAGCAAAGCATGTAAAAAATACATCATTTTTTCGTTAATATCCATGCACTTTTGAGAATTACTTAATAATATGTCGCACCGAGTTTGACACAATTAGCCGGTGAGGCTAATTATCTGGAACACCGAGCCATCAGGGCGAGTCGCTAACATGGATTTTTCGATTAGTTTCGGTTTTGGCTCAATAAAACAATTTTGCATAAGGGGAATTTGATGAAACGTATAATATTTTTAATCACACTAGTAATTTTTACATCAAACGCATGTTCACCCGTACCGAAACGTACACTCGACGTTGAAGACAAACAAACGGATCTTTATTGGACATACGCAATGTTTAAACAATATTATGCTCCACTAAATTATAAAGAAAGCCGCTTTGGTTTTAATTTTTCTGAACTAAAACAAAAATATTTAGACGCGGCACCAGCAGCAAATACCAACGAAAAATTTTATGCCCTTATGAATAAGTTTGTTGCCGAGTTTAAGGATGCTCACACACAAGCTGTATTTACAGAATCGGAGCTTCCTGCCAGGTCAAGAGTTGCGTATCTTGGTTTTAAAGGCAAAAGAGTTGGGCAGTATTTTGTCGTTACGAATCTTTTGCCAACATCAAGCGATGTATCGTTCCCGATAAAAATTGGGGACATTATTTCAAAGGCTGATGGGCTGGATTTAGTTCAATATGTAAAAACAAAATTAATTAAGTTCAGGGATTTTGGAAACGATGAGGCCAATTTGACAGGGCAGATGGGAAATATTTTTTCACGCTACTCGCTAGAAATGCCAATTCCAACAGAAAAAAATATTACTCTAAATGTTATTTCTGCGGGTGTTGAAAAAACAATTACACTTCCCTGGGTCGTTAAGGATCTTTACGTTTTTAAGAAGGAACAAAACGATGCCCTTAATAAAGATAAAAAAACAAAAACTGAGACCGCTCAAACACTAACACTTGATGTTCCTGCGGATTTAAGATTTGAGTTTGGCTTTTTAAATGCAGAAAATAAAATTATTAATATTTTGCCGGAATTTATGAAATATGTTCGGGGGGCACCAGGTTTTAATTTTTTCAAAACATTTAAGCTTTTTAATTACCATCCTGTTTGGGGTGTGGCGGAAACAACCACGCCCACTGTGGCAGATGCAACGGACCCATTTAGTGAACTTAGAAAAGTAAGATATGTTCCAACCGAGGCGATTCCTGTTACGGGTGCCAAGATATTTCCGTCTTACATTACAAGAGAAGAGATTGTTGATCAGAACGGAAATGGTGTTGGTAGTGAAGCCCTTGTTGGATATATTTATATATCTACTTTTTCAACAGCAGAGAGTGACGCTGTTGCGCTGAGTGAATTTAAAAACACAGTAAAAACACTACGGGCACTTGGTGTGCAGCGTTTGATTATTGATACAATTGGAAATGGCGGCGGCAGCCTGCTTTTGGGTTTAGAGATGGCTCAGGCTTTAACAAACACAAAGGTTGCGATGCCAGAAATTCAGTTTATGCTAAGCGATTCAAAAATTGATGAATTTGAACAGAACAGCCTTATGGCACCAACTGATGCAGAAAGAGAACTAAATAAAAGGATTTATGAGGCACTCCTAGAGGATCAAAACGGTGGTCAAAGATTATCAAGGCGCTTTAGCTCTGAGGAATTATTTGCGTTTCCTTTGCAACCGGATACCTTAGTTAAGGGCACCGATTTTGTTACGGTTTTACTTGTTGATGAAACTTGTGCATCAATGTGTGACATTTTTGCCGGAGTTTTACAAGATAACCAGATCGGTGTTGTACTTGGTGCGCGCACAATGGGTGCCGGTGGTAACGTTGTAATGCATGTTGAGGCTCCAAATTCACACATGCGTCTTGCTCAAACTGAATCCTTACTTTTAAGGGCGGATGGAACATATTTAGAAAATAACGGCGTAACACCAAATGTTCTGTACCCAGTGAATGCGACGGTACTGAGTCAGTATGAACCAGTAAAGGCTTATGCTGTAAGAATGCTAACCACCAAGTTTGTGGCTGAAACACCAGTGGTAGTACCGGAAGCGGCACCCGCGTCTAAGGTTGAGGAGACCCCAGCCGCTGATGTTGAGGAGGCTTCTGAGACCGCTGCTCCTACACCTAAGGTTGAACCCGCACCCGCTAAAGATGATGCGGGGGCAGAGCAGTCCGTACCAATGGTTCCAATGAATAATGAGGATAAAGATGGCGTGAATGTTGGTGATGGAGCGACAGATGAGGATACTGCAGGCGATCCACCGCTTGCCGAATAAGTTGTGTAAGCCGAAATCTTTGACAGTTTTAGCTTATTACCACACCGGAGCATTTTTTAGAGTTGGATGTGTTTGTGGTAGTTTATTCCAAATATTGGGATCCCACGTGTCGTCATTAAAAATATAGACATCCGTTTGTGATGGGTTGGTAAAAGCAGTGTTGTTTCTTCCTTCTATTGTATATGTATCGCTTGCGGTCGTAATTTGTTGGTAGCCCTCGGCAGGCAAGGATCCCCCAATATCTGTGTTCCAATAGGTATTATCAAAAGTGGCGGGACTTGTGTTTACGGCACCCGCAGCGGGTAATATTGTGCCTAAAAAAGAATTTGTGTTATTGGGAGCTACACCACTGAAAGCACCTTCTTCGGTAATTTCAACTAAAGAAAAAATATTAGAAAGGTTCATTGTTCCTGTTGGTCGTACATAAATTCTGCCAGCAATTCCACCCATGGTGCTTGTTGTGGTAATTTTGCCCTTAGCGTATGCATTTGAAATACTTTCAGTTGAATTTACAGCGTTTAATTGACCAAATAGTCCACCAACAACAGATAATGTGGCGCCAAAATTTTCGTCAGTGCGGTGAATATTAATATCAACCGAAACCTGATCGGCAACTAGATCATTTTGGTTTGAACCAATCAACCCACCAATATATGCGGCATCTATTTGTAGGTTTGCCCCTGTATTGATACTTAAATAACTTAAGGGCATGTTTTTTATTTCAGCTTTTGATGAAAAAATTGAAACGCCCCCCTGGGTTGCTCCAATAAGACCACCAATGTAGTACATCATTCTTCTGCATTGATCGCTTGAGCAGTTTGTAATTTTTTCAGATAGTTCCATTTTATTAATTTTTACAAAGGTGTTTGTTATATCTGTATATTCAGCTGCACCCAATAAACCTCCATTATATTGAAAAGGCGCGATTTCATCTGCTTGAATGCGAACATTATCTATAGTGGTTTTTCTGCTGGTTGTAGGATCTTTTGAAGCAAAACCCGAAAGAGGAGCACCAAAAGCAGTGTAGGCGCATCGTCTTCCTTTAACAGATATATTATTACATGTGTTGGAAGCAGCCGGATAGTGCAGCTCGCATTTGCTTGTTGTTCCGGTCTCTACCAATTTTTTGTAATAATCACAACAAAGCCAAGCTAGGGGTGGATTGCACATTCTTTTGCAGGTGCAAGATGCCTGTTCATAAACTTTAATCATTGGGTATGGGCTTAAAAAGTTTGCAGGATAACTTGATTCCCCATAGCTCCATAAAGCCTCATTATGTAAAATATTTGCATGAACGATTGTAGTGTTTTTTATTGTGGCACCTAAGAGTTTTGGAAATAGACCCAAATATAAATATCTTGTTGATGAACTTTCATCTTTTAGGCCATAAATGACTTTTGGCTTTAGGTCAGTGGCGCTGGTTTTTCCATCAAATGTACCATAAAAGGCTTTATCTTTTACGGTCGAATCACTGTTTCTAACCACATCGCCGTAATCAATATGATCACCAAGTTTGTAATTATTTAGATTTGTATCTGTTATTTGTGATTTTACCATAGTAATAAGTTGATCTGTGTTGCATATCAAGTAAGGGTCACTGACCGAACCGGCACCAGCCGCAAACGATCCAATTGGTGGTGCAATTTTATCACAAGCCGAAATGTCAGCGACACTTTGTGCTACATATGTGTAATCTTTTGCAAGTGTGGTTGAGCCATTTGAAATTTCAAGCGACCACACATCTGCGATGGCATTTGGGGTTAAAAGATAAATGTAATCATTATCCATTAACTGGCTTGTAGTGGTGTCATAATTTAGAATTAAACAATCAGTGGGATTTGTGCCCGCACTTCTTCCAAATTTACAAACTTTAGGCTCCTGTCCTTCTTTTTTAAATTGAACAGTTAAAGCATTTCTAAGTCCACGACCTTCAATTACAACAAGCTTGCCTCCTTCTGATGACCCTTGGGCCCGGGTTAAACCATTAAATTCAAAAGGTTCACCAAAATGAAGAGGTGGCATAGAAAGTGATTGCTCAGCATTATCGCTTCTGGTGGAGAACCTAAAATGAATATAACCATGAACAATGCTTGCTGGGTTAATTCCCATTTGAGTTAAAAGATCATTAAGTGTCCATTTTGCCGTTAGATAATGAACAGCTCCGACTTCAGAAACTGTAACGTAGTCGCTAGGCGCCGTTGGTGTGCTGGGGTTTAGCCACAGTGGTGTGTGTCTTTGCGCTGTGTTCCAGTCTATGGTTGGGCTTAAAGACTCAGCAACTTCAATTTTAACCTGCGAGGTACAAGAAGAAATATCTATACAGGATTCATCGTCATTAATTTCAAACTCAAGTCCCCATTCCTGTCCGTCAAGAATTTGTATGTAATTAACACCAGCTTCTTCAAAGCTGCTAAACTTTGAAAGATCAGTACTGTCTTCTGTTGCAATATAAAATTGTTTAATTTCTGGAGGCGTTATATCAACGCCGTCAACTTTCCAATACTCATCGTTCCATGCACAAGTAATATTGTTTGATCTGTCTCTTGCACAAAATGCGTAGTAATAGTCGTGTCCGGTTAGAATTTCACCAAAATCGGCGCCAGTATCCTGATATGGCTTAAAACCTGAACCGTCCCCCAATTCTTTACAGATAGAATCAATAACGGCACCCGTTGTGTTATCTTGTAGTGGTGCCCACACACCGCCATTTTTTAAAGAGAAACGAGTTTCGTCTCTACAAAGAGTGAATCTAAATGGAGCGGGTGTTGGAGCGTAACCAACATTAGAAGTTTTTGTTTCATATTCTACAAAAGAGCCGGATGCCTGATTGTCTGTAGGTGTGCTTTCCCAGGTAATTTCGTATGCATCCTGATTAACAGAAAGTTGTGTTGCAAGAGAGCTTGGTGACGCATGATCAGGGCTCCTTATGAACCTATATGGCGCTCCGCTGTTTAGATCTGTTTCGTTACCGCCACCGTCTTCTTTAAAATCAAATGCGGTTACTACTATCTTGTATACTTTTCCTTCTTGCAAATAAGCAGTCGGAATTTGTATGGATTTTGTCCAGTACGCAGGTGATGCTCCTTGAAAACACCCGCCCACTGGGCAAATAATATCTTTATTTGCGCCAATGCCTATCTGGGTAAGATATGGTGATGTTTTATACGGCTTTTGAATGTGCTCAAGTCCGTATCCATCATTTTCCAAGCTTTCTTTTACGTGATAAATTCTAAAACCTTTATAATCTGCTTTTTCGGTTTCTGTTATTGTAGCATCAAAGTTCCAGGATATTTCAAGTCCTGCGGATGGAGTGCCGTATGTTTTTAGATCTGAAAGTCCGGCAAAATTTTGTGGTGCCGTAAGGTCTGGAATAGCAACCGGAAAAGAATCAATTCCTGCCTGACAATTTGCTGTGTTATTTAGTTTTTCTGCAAACATATTGGCGTCATCACATGCGATAACGCGCGCGAAAATTTGGTCGTTATCATTAAAGCTTGATGTTGTCTGACTTCTTGGAATTGAAATTTTGAAAATATTGTTGTTATATTCAACCCCAGCAGGCTGCGGGAGCGCATGAATTTCTGAGCTTAAATATACCTTTTCCCAGCCGCTAGTTATTGAACCGAGCTTAAATAATTGTACGGTATAGCTATAAACATCGGTGTCGCCGGCAGCTTCAAGAAAATAAACATCAAAAGTTTGAGATTCAGAATTCATAATAAAGTTACTAACACCTCCGAAATTTGGGGGGGTGATATCTTTTGTTGTAATGGAAAAATTATTAAGTGTTTTTGATTCATTGCCAAAGGTGTCTTTTGCTCTTAGACAAAAATTATAGCGCGTTCTTCCGTTTACTGGTGGGGAACCCTGAAATACATACTGGGCAAGATGAGGCGTGCCAGGATAATCTGCAGGATCTGTATAAAATAAATTTGGTGCAGAAAATGTTAAGGAATTTTGGGAAACAATAATTCCGTTTGTGTCAGAATCAAACACACAAGGACTCTGCACAAGTGGTTGCTGATTGTTAATACTGACCGGCGCAGAGTTCCAGTATAATGTATAGGTTTTTGCGCCATAGGGAACCGTGATTCCTTCGTTGTCTTCAAGTAAAGCCTTATTAAAATCTAGAAGAACACAAGTCTCTTCGGGTTTTGCGCTAGTACAATTTAATATATCGCCATTGTGTGCATTTAAAACACCATCAAAAGTTGGCGGTTCTGTGTCTAACAGCGTTTTTCTGGCGGGAGTAGAAGAGATGGTCTCCATGTAATCTGTATCTTGCAGAATAAAATCGAAAGTCTTATTACTGAATGTTCCGTTAATTCCTGAAAACGTATTTGGTTCAAGAGAAACAATTATTTGGCTCGCGTGAGGGATGCAGCCTGTAGGATTTGCTGGTAAAATTGATGTTTCGCCAGTGCCTTGGAGCGGGTGGTAATCTGCTGTGTTTGTGCTAAGTGCAGGAAGAGCAGAAATCGGATCTGGGTTTTGGTGCCAGCGCCAGAAAAGTTCGCGTTTCATCACACAACCTTGTCTGTGGTCCCAATCAAGAGTAACCAATAAATTTCCGGATGTACCACTAAATTCAACTTTTGAAATTTTTGCGTTTTTAGGTCCACCCACATTCGGTGTCGTAAAAGGTATGGTCTTTGTATTGTCGTCGCAAAACTCAGCCGAACAAGCTCTGACAGCAAATCTATAAAGAAGTTGGTCACCAAGAGGCTTACCGGATTTAGTGAGAGGGCAATTTGAAATATCGGCATCGCAAACGTTTAGTGTGGCTGAATATAGTCCCGATTGAGGCCCGCTGTTTGGTACAGTGATATGCGGTGATGTGGTCCATGGAAAGTTTGTATCGTCTGGACCGGAAGTTGTATTTTCCCAGGGCCGCGTGGGTTGAAAGTAAATAATGAAGTTTTCAACCAGTGGACCCTTGACGATTTCGCCGCTAGCATTAACGTTTGGAAGGGGCCATTTAACCGTGACGGAATTTTGTCCGCCAGCCTCAACGCTGTAAATTCCACTAAAAATAGGCTTAACTCCAGTACTTAAGTTTGCGGTACAAATTTTTGTTCCTGACTTGTACTCGCTGTCTTTTGTTGCCGCAACAGTGTAGGTGTAAGAGTTCCCGGCTTTAAGGTCCGTATCGATGTAGGATGTTACGCTTCTTTCTTTGGACGAGTAAACTTCAACCGAGTTGTTTCTTAATATTTTTATCTGCTCATAGTCGGAGGGAAATTCAAATTCAATTTTAAGAGTGTCAGCATCAACTTGGGTTGCCGATAAGCAGCCCTTAAAGTTGCCTTCAAGTATAATTTGCTCTTTTAATACTTCATCTTTTTCCTCCACTGCAAAAAGAGATTTGGAATCAGTGCAGGCGGAATGAAAAATAATAACGCCCAATGATATGAATATAGCTAATAAACGCTTAGTTTCTTTCTTCAACATACGTCCCCCTTATTCCTCCTCACAGAAGGAATAATCTTTTATACTTGACTATTATTGTATTGTAATTGGGTTTGTGTGTCAAGGTAGTTTATGATTATCTAAAAATTACGCATACTTAGATCACAATCGGACGACGTGGTGTAAGTGGCGGCCCCACGCGACATTTATTGGCGTTTTTTAAAATAATCTCGCTAGTTGAATTATTTTGCCAAAAATTACCAAATTTGTGAGAACGTGTTTTTTTTCAAATGCGGACGTGGCGGAATTGGCAGACGCGCTAGATTTAGGATCTAGTAGGGTTACCTGTGGAGGTTCAAGTCCTCTCGTCCGCACCAAATAAAAAATTTTCCTCAAAATCCACATAGTTGAAATCCTCCTTTCAAAAAGATTTTAACGATCTTTTTTTGATTTTTCAGATTCGTGAACAATTTGGGAACATTTATAACCCAATGCTCTGACAAGAAAGTTTCTACCCTTTTTTAGAGGGCGTGTTTCGACCGATTTTACTCTCTTCAATAACAGCTTGAAAGTTTAACAGCAAAAGACTGCAAAATATCCGAAATCGCATTGGATAAGATGAAGCTCTTTTTTAAGAATGCATTTTGATTGCTTTTGCGTTCAAATATTTCGTCGGGTTCACCTTGCAAAATCTTCTGCAGGACCTATTTTGCCATCTTCTTCGGAAAAAACTGTTCTTTGGGTATATAATCTTCATGTTTAGGTTGTAAAGATAGTGAGTTCCTTTCCCAGAATACTCCATCAGAATACCCCTGAATCGTTTTATCTATTTCTGCAATTTTTAGACGTTTTTGAGCCAGACAACAATATTCCAAACTCATATCTATTCCAACATAATTTCTATTTAACTTTTTTGCAACAACAGCCGTTGTTCCTGAGCCTAAAAATGGATCAAATATAACGTCACCCACTTTGCTTGAGGCCAGAAGAATTTTAGCAAGCAACTTTTCGGGTTTTTGTGTCGGGTGATCTGTGTTTTCTGGCATAGACCAAAAAGGCACAGAAATATCTGTCCATAAGTTTGAGGGGCTTGTAAGACGGAAATTTCCATCTTTAGAGCTTTCCCAGTCTTTAGGCTTTCCATTTTCTTTATACGGAGCAAGAACCTTTCTTTTTAGTTTTACACTTTCACAATCAAAATCATATTCATTACCCGCGGTAAAATACCAAATGTCCTCTGAACAATTTTTCCAATTTGATTTTGCGCCTCGCCCTTTTTCACGTTCCCACGTTATGCGATTGCGAACCGTAAAATATTTTGAAGCCACTGAGTAAATTGCAGACGAAGACTTCCAATCACCACAAATATAAATAGATGCGGTTGGTTTTAAGAGTCGAACCATTTTTTTAAGCCAAGAGTCCATATATTCATTATATTCATTATCGGTAAGTTCCTTAAATTTTGTTCCATCAAAATTTTTACTTAAATTATACGGCGGATCTAAGAATAATAAATCGATAAACTTGGATGGTAAAAAATCTATTGCATCATAAACGTCTTGATTGATAACTGTATTTAATAATTTATTAATTGTGATTGGTGATTCTAATTTAACCAAAGTTTTATTAAACTCATTTTTATCCGCTTCGGACAAATATAATGTTCTGTTTCTTGGTGCCCTAATTTTATCATTTGAAAATACCATGACACTTTATAACCTTGTTATTGTATTTTTTCAATTTTTTACACGCACAAATACCTTTTTTTCTAACGATAAGAATATATTAACTTATTTTGGTGCCGCAACAGAAGAACTGTGCAGAAAAAAGAAACCCAGAAACTGTGGTACCAAAATTTTCAGGTAGAAATTTTACTAGATCAGAGCGACAGACCTTTTTAGACCAAATGGATTGCCGAATAAATTAATTCAAACAATATTTTTTCAATTTTTGTTTTGTCAAGAAGTGAATCGGATTCAAAGCGTGGAACATGAATAAAACCATACAAAATGTTTAGATTTCTAAAATAATGTGCAAGTCTGAACGCTGTATTATTACAAACGTATCCACCGATGGAGCGAGAAATAATAATATCGTTATGAAATTTTTTATCTAAAGACGCCCGCATGGCCTTAATAGGCAAATTAAAGAAAATTTCTTTTTCATAATCCTTACAATTCACCCAATTTTCCCGGATGTTTCCCTCGTTATCTGCTGCATTTGGTTCGTTATCATAATTATAAGAAAGCGCTTCAAGACAAATTCTATCTTTTCCCTCTCCAAGAGAGATTACTAAACCAGGTTTTATATTTAAGGTTTTAAAATAATTAATAGCAACTTCAGCAGCTTTGTCGTAAACCACAGGAAGCCTTAAAAAGTTAACGACGACCCCTCTTGTTTCTAGTTCTTTTTTAACAGACACTCCAAACTCATGCGATGAGTTTTGCGCTCTTCCTAAAAATGGCTCAAATGCGGTTAAAAGCAAATGCTTCATAGTTGCACAGGTATTTTGGGACAGAAAGTATTTTTATGCAATTGCTGCTATCCATCTTTCCACAACGATTATTTTTTGCGGAGATTGACCTTTCACTTTTTTTAAACGTTCTTTCAGAATCTGAATCTTGACGTATTTTCTCTTCTTGAGTTCATCACAGAACTCGCGATCCTTCGGTCTACCTGCCATCGCCTTTGATATCCAAAGATCATGAAGTTCCAAACAATATGCGGTGACACCGTTGGTTTCTGGAGAAGAAAATGGAACCAACCGATTTCTCCAGCCATCCGGCAATATTGCAGTTTTTGGCTCAACACCTTGAGCATAATATCCGTGAGTATCTTGAAAGAGCGACGCCTCTCCAATTGAACCATCAATTAGATCTGCCATCTTTCCATTCTTGTCATTTAAAACAGCAATGTCGGTTTCAATCGAACGATTAACGGCCGGAAACAACTTGTCCAGTGAGGCATGAACCGCCTGACTTCCAATCACAAGAACTTTGTTTACCCCAAGGACAGCAGCAGCAGCTCGGATTGTATGAGCAAACTGAATCTTATTCATCGATCCTCCTCTCCCCTAAACTTCTTGAG
>CAZQUK010000016.1:0-19222 GCA_964596435.1 uncultured Oligoflexia bacterium | reverse complement strand
TGCTGATACTGAGACCGCTTCCAAGTCCAAGGAGAAAAAAGCCAAGGGTGGATCAAAGGCAAAATCTGGCGTTCAGTTGGCAGCAGCTGGTGAGACACGATCATCACCAAGCAAACCCCCAAGGTTACTAGTTAAATACAAAGAAAGTATTTTACCGGAATTAATGAAGGAATTTAATTTTAGGAACGTAATGGAAGTACCAAAACTTAAAAAAGTTGTTCTTAATTGTTGCGTAAAAGATGCAGTAGTTAACGCCAAAGTTCTTGATAACGTTGTTGATGAAATGATGACAATTACTGGCCAAAAGCCTATTCTAACAAGGGCAAAAAAATCTATAGCAACATTTAAAGTGCGAGAAGGAATGCTTTTGGGTGTGAAGGTTACTTTAAGAAGGGCAAGAATGTATGAATTTCTGGATAGACTTATTAACGTTGCTCTTCCCAGAGTCAGAGACTTTAAGGGTGTAAAATCAACTGGTTTTGATGGAAGAGGAAGTTATTCTCTTGGTATTAGAGAGCAAATTATTTTTCCTGAAATTAACTATGACAAGGTGGATAAAGCAAGGGGCCTTACCATTACAGTCCATACTTCAGCTCGTAAGGACGAAGAAGGTAGAGCACTTCTAACTAAAATGGGCATGCCATTTTCTAAATGAATAAGAAAAAGGAGAGAAAAAATTGTCAAAAAAATGCAAACTTGAGCGAATGAAAAAGAAACCAAAATTTTCGACCAGGCAAAAGAATCGTTGTCCACTTTGTGGAAGACCCCGAGCGTTTATGCGTAAGTTTAATATGTGTAGAATTTGTTTTCGCCATTTGGCACTTCGGGGTGTGATTCCTGGTGTAACTAAATCAAGCTGGTAAGAGGGAAAAAATATGACAATGACAGATCCTGTTGCAGATTTACTAACTCGGATTAGAAATGCAATAAAAGAAAAACATGAAAAGGTTGAAGTACCCGCTTCGCGCCTTAAGGCAAATGTTATTAGGGTTATGAAAGAGGAAGGGTACATTAGAAATTTTCGTTTAACCCGCGACAAAGGTCATCCATGGATTAAGATTTATCTTAAATATGGAGAAAATGGTGCGCCGATAATTCGTGGACTTAAAAAAATCAGTCGTCCTGGTTTAAGAAAATATTCAGGCTATGAAGAAATTCCTCGTCCGCTTAGTGGTGGAGGAGTGGCAATTGTTTCCACCTCAAAAGGTGTGCTGCCTGGTTATAAGGCTAGGAGCCAAAAAGTTGGTGGCGAAATTCTTTGCGAGGTATGGTGAGTTATGTCTAGAGTTGGAAAGTTACCCATTAAAATTGTTAAAGATGTCAAAGTTGACATAGAAGACGATGTTGTAAATGTACAGGGTCCAAAAGGTAAGCTCCTCTATAAAATACCTGTTGGAATTTCCTGTAAAATTGAAAACAGCACAATTATTGTTAACTGTGATGAAAAATTGAATCCCAAAGCACACGCACTTCATGGTTTAAGTAGAACCTTAATCTCGAATATGGTTGTTGGTGTTTCGACTGGTTTTACAAAAAATCTTGAAATTCAAGGGGTAGGTTACAAGGCGGGTGTTCAGGGGCGTGTTCTTAATCTAAGTTTAGGTTTCTCACACCCAATAGATTATAAACTACCAGAAGGTATTGATGCAAAAGTACAGGCGAACACAAAAATTATTTTAAGTGGAGCAGATAAAATGCTTGTTGGCATGACTGCTGCAAAAATTAGGTCTTTTCGTCCACCAGAACCTTATCAGGGTAAAGGCATAAGGCTCGAAGGTGAGTATGTTATCAGGAAAGCTGGAAAATCTGCTGCTGGTGTAAAAGCATAGAAATTTAGAGGTTAATTATGACAACAAAAATAAGAAGAACAACAGACGCAAAAAAGAGATTACGTTACAAAAGAAAAAAACGTGGACGCGCCAAAATGAGTGGAACAGCCGAGCGCCCACGTATTTCCATATTTCGTTCAAACAAATATCTTTATGCACAATTGATTGACGACGTTAAGGGAAATACTTTGGTTTCAGCCTCCACTTTAGAAGAAGATATGAAGAAATCAATTAAAGGTCTCACAATGGATGGGGCAAAGCAGCTTGGTGGTGTGGTTGCAAAAAGAGCTATTGCAAAAAACATCAAAAAAGTCGTTTTTGATAGAAGTGGATATCTTTTTCATGGCAAGCTGAAGGCTTTTGCAGAGGCCGCTAGAGAAGCAGGCCTACAATTTTAATGGAATTTTAAGAGAGGGAATATAAAGATATGAGAGATCAACAATCAAGGTTTCCAACAAAAGAACAAGAAGGGCCGGAACTTTTTGATAAAGTAGTTTTTATTAATCGTTGCGCCAAAGTGGTTAAAGGTGGTCGTCGTTTTAGCTTTTCGGCTATTGTTGTTGTCGGCGATAAAAAAGGAAATGTTGGTGTTGGATTAGGAAAAGCCAACGAAGTTCCAGAAGCAATTAAAAAGGCCGGTAAAAAGGCAAAAAAGAGTATGGTTAAAATTTCACTAAAAGGAAAAACCATCCCTCATGAAATTATTGGAACATGGGGTGCAAGTAAAGTTATTATGAAACCAGCACCGGAAGGAACTGGCGTTATTGCAAGTTCATCTGTTCGCGCTCTTCTTGAAGCTGTTGGAATTGAAAATATTAATGCGAAGTCTATTCGAAGGGACAACCCACATAATGTTGTAAGAGCAACGCTTGAGGGTTTAATTAAACTCAGAACATTTGAAGATATTGCACAAGGAAGAGGGAAGACAGTAGCAGAGATTTGTTAATGGGTTTTTGCATAATGAATTAATTATTTTTAGGGAGTAGGATTTTTTTATGGCAACGGAAAAAAAAGCTTCAGGAAAAACAATAACAATTAGACTTAAAAAAAGTGTAATTTCTTGTACCGAAAAGCAAAAGGCAACAGTGCGCGGACTTGGACTTAGGCGAATCCGCCATGAACGTACGCTGGAAAACAAACCGGCAGTTCGTGGAATGATCAAAAAAATAATTCACATGCTTGATATTCAATCGGATTAGAGTTGTTTTTTTTGTAAGACTAAATACAAGGTCCTAAAGAAACGGGAGAATAAGATATGCTAAAGCTTAATTCAATTAAACGAACAAAGGGTGCAACACAAACAAAAAAGAGGCTTGGTCGTGGACAAGGATCTGGTTGGGGAAAACAAGCTGGTAAAGGTCACAAAGGGCAACATGCAAGAAGTGGTGGAGGTGTAAGGCCAGCTTTTGAAGGTGGTCAGACACCTCTTTTCAGAAGGCTCACGAAGCGTGGTTTTAAAAACAAGTTTAAAGAACATTTTATGATTCTAAATGTTCGTGATCTTGAAAGACTTGATCCCGCTATTTTTACTGAGATTTCACTTGAAACTTTAAGGGCAAATAATAAACACAAAGGTCGTGAAAAAAGTTTAGCTATTTTAGGTACTGGAGATATTAAGAAGGCTTTTAATATCAAGGCTCATAAAGTAACTCCAACTGCTCGTGAAAAAATTGAAAAAGCTGGTGGTAAAATAGAAATACTATCAGTCTAAGAGAGGGGGCTCTTGATGTCGGGTGCTAGTGGGATAGTTAAGATCCCTGAACTCAGAAAACGTATATTATTTTCTTTGATAATTTTAGCAATATACCGGTTGGGCGTTCATGTTCCCACACCAGGTGTGGATGGGGCAGCACTTGAGCAGATCTTTGCAAACATGAAAGGCACTATATTTGGTGTTTTTAACATGTTTTCAGGTGGTGCTCTTGAGCGTTTTAGTATTTTTGCCCTGGGTATAATGCCTTACATTAGCAGCTCAATTATTTTTCAGTTGTTAACAGTGGTTTCAAAGCGACTTCATGACTTACAAAAAGAAGGCGAAGCAGGCAGAAAAAAAATAACACAATATACTCGCTACGGAACGGTTGTTCTTTGTTTTATTCAAAGTTTTGCAATTGCCTCAGGCCTTGAGTCATACTCAAATCCGCCGGTTGTTTTGTACCCGGGGCTTGCGTTTAGGTTGATGACGGCAGTTACCCTTACAGCAGGTACAATTTTTATTATGTGGTTGGGTGAGCAGATTTCAGAACGCGGCATTGGTAATGGTATTTCGTTAATTATTTTTGCAGGTATTGCTGCCAGAATCCCAACGGGCATTGGAAGTACGTTAAGTCTGTATCGTTCGGGTGAACTTAATCTTTTGAAAGTATTAATAGTGGTTGCAATAATTCTCATTACATTTTTTGTAATAATTTTTGTTGAAAGAGGGCAGCGAAGAATTCCCGTTCACTATGCCAAACGAATTGTTGGGCGAAAGGTTTATGGAGGGCAAAATACATTTTTACCGCTAAAAGTTAATACCTCTGGTGTGATTCCTCCAATTTTTGCTTCGTCCTTAATTATGTTTCCGGCAACCATTGCATCATTTTTTCCAACAGCATGGATGAATCAAATTGCAGCACAACTTCAACCGGGAGCCCTTCTTTATAATCTCATATTTGTGGGACTCATAGTATTTTTCTGTTATTTTTATACATCTGTGACGTTTAAGACCGAGGACGTTGCAGAAAATTTAAAGAAGTACGGTGGCTTTATACCTGGTATAAGGCCAGGGCGTCCCACGGCTGAGTATATTGACCATGTGTTATCAAGGATCACAGCAGGTGGTGCAGTGTATATTGCGACGATATGTGTTTTGCCAACAATTTTAACTGGAACACTGAATGTTCCGTTTTATTTTGGTGGAACGAGTGTACTTATTTTAGTTGGTGTTGCGCTTGATACAGTTGCTCAGATTGAGAGCTTTTTAATTAGTCGAAACTATGATTCGTTTATGAAACATTCAAAAGTGAAAGGAAGGGCTGCTTACTCATGATTCTTATTTTTTTAGGACCTCCAGGGTGCGGAAAAGGAACACAGGCAAAAAGATTAAGTGAAAGGCGAAATCTGCCACAGCTTTCAACGGGTGATATGCTACGAGCGGGCGTTAAGGCCGGAACGAAACTTGGCCTTGAAGCAAAGTCTTACATGGACTCTGGTTCTTTGGTTCCTGATGAGGTGGTAATTGGTTTGATTCGTGAGCGTATTAAAGAATCAGACTGTAATAATGGGGCAATCCTTGATGGCTTTCCACGAACAATAGATCAAGCAAAAGCGTTATCGACAATGCTGTCAGAACAGAACAATCGTGTTGATGGAGCAATATTTTTTGAAATTCCACTTGATGAGCTTGTTGCTAGACTTTCTGGCAGGAGAACTTGTGTAAAATGTGGGGCCATGTATCACCAGGTTGCAGCACCACCAAAAAAACAAGGTATTTGTGATAAATGTAGTTCATCACTCATTTTGCGAGATGACGATAAAGAAGATGTTATCAGACACAGACTTTCTGTTTATGATGAACAAACAAGTCCTCTTGTTGATTTTTATTTTCGTGCTGGAATATTAAAAAAAATCAACGCATCTCAGGATGTAGCGCTAGTTGAGAAAGAACTAGAAAAATCGGTTAATGAGCTTCGCTAATGGTACCCATTAAAAGTGCGGCCGATATTAAACTAATGAAAAAGGCCGGAGCTATTACGGCCAAGATTTTGGATGAAATTACTGGTTTGATAAAGCCTGGTGCTAGTACTGGTGAAATTAATGAATATGCAGAATCAAGGTGTAATGAACTTGGTGTGCGTCCTGCATTTAAGGGTTACAGAGGATATCCTGCTGCTCTTTGCATGTCCATAAACGAGGAGGTAGTGCACGGCATACCTTCAAAAAAACGTTTTTTAACCGAAGGCGACATCATAGGTATTGATTTTGGAGTGATTTTTGAGGGCTGGCATGGCGATTCTGCAAGGACTTATGCTGTAGGAAATGTGTCGGATAAAGCACGGAAATTATTAGATGTTACACGCGAAAGCTTATCAAAGGGGATCGGTATGTGCAGGCCAGGAAATCATCTTCTTGATATTGGTTATGCTGTTCAGAATTATGTTGAAGCGCGTGGTTATAGCGTGGTAAGGGAATTTGTTGGTCATGGTATAGGGAGATCCTTACATGAAGCCCCACAGGTGCCTAATTTTGGTAAAAAGGGCGGTGGGATTAAGCTTCTTGCTGGGATGGTGCTTGCCATAGAACCAATGGTGAATGTTGGAGGTTGTGAAATTAAAGTTCTTGATGATGGTTGGACGGCTATCACCAAGGATATGTCACTGTCTGCACATTTTGAGCATACAGTGGCTATTACACAGAATGGACCAGAAATATTAACAATAGCTAGTTAGTGCTAGCTTTTTTAAGAGGGGATTTTCACAAATGAAAGTTCGAGCATCGGTAAAAAAAATATGTGATAAGTGTAAAGTAATAAAAAGGCGTGGTGTTGTTCGCGTTATTTGTAAGAATCCTCGTCATAAACAAAGACAAGGCTAAACTTTTATAAAGGAGTAAACAGGTGGCAAGAATTGCAGGTGTAGACCTACCAAGAAACAAGCAAATACAAATTGCATTAACTTATATCTTTGGAGTTGGACGATCTTCAGCAAAAAAAATTCTTATTGAGGCAAACATTCCACTCGATAGAAATAGTGATAAACTAACTGAAAATGAAATTTCAAACATTAGAAATGTTATTGACGGTAAATACAGAGTTGAAGGTGATAGAAGGCGTGAAGTAAACATGAGCATTAAAAGACTTATGGATCTTGGCTGTTATCGCGGTATTAGACACAAAAAAGGTCTCCCAGTTAGGGGCCAAAGAACAAGCTCAAATGCTAGGACCAGAAAAGGTCCGGCTGTTGCAATTGCAGGTAAAAAATCCGTTAAAGCAATGAAGTCGTAATTACAAATATTACATATAAGGAAGAGAAATAAAAATGTCAGACGAAAAACAAGCAGCACAAATCGAAGAAAAAAAAGAGGCGGGTTCTAAAAAAGCATCGACCAAAGAGTCAAAAAAATCTGTGGATGGTGCTCCGGCACCAGAAAAAGCAGCAGGAGTCACAGATGGTGCTGATGCTGTTGTAAAAAAAGCAAAAAAAGGAAAGAAGGTTGTTCCTTCAACCGGTGAGGTACACGTTCTTGCTTCTTTTAATAATACCGTTGTTACAGTTACTGATACTGTAGGGAACGCCATTTGTTGGTCAACAGCGGGGGCAAAAGGTTTTCGTGGCTCAAGAAAAAACACACCTTTTGCAGCACAGGTTGCTGCAGAGGATGCTGCAAGAAAAGCATTTGATAGAGGAATGCGTAGTGTAAAAGTTTTTGTTAGTGGACCAGGTGTTGGCAGAGAGTCATCACTAAGGGCGGTTGCAAGCACAGGTATGAGGGTATCATATATTGAAGATGTAACACCAATTCCACACAATGGTTGCCGACCACCTAAAAAGAGGAGAGTGTAATAATGGCACGTTATAATGATTCAGTCTGCAGGCTTTGCAGAAGAGAAAATAATAAACTTTTTCTGAAGGGTGATCGTTGTTTCACAGATAAATGTTCATTTGAGCGCAGAGCTTATCCACCAGGAGTACACGGTCAGGGCAGAATTAAGTTTTCTGAGTATGGGCTTCAGCTTCGTGAAAAGCAGAAAATAAAAAGGTCTTATGGAATGTTAGAAAAGCAGTTTCGTAATTATTTTGAAATTGCAGAAAATAAAAAGGGTGTTACGGGTTCAACCTTTATTTCTATGCTAGAGCGACGTCTTGACAATGTTGTTTATAGAGCAGGTTTAGCTAACTCCCGCTCACAAGCCAGGCAGTTAGTCAGACACGGACACTATCGCATTAATGGAAAACGGGTGGACATTCCTTCGTTTTTTGTTTCAAAAAGCGATGTGATTGAGGTTAAGGAAAAAAGTCGTAAGTCAGCAGTTATTTTGTCGGCACTCGAGGCAGTTAAAAGGCGCGAAATACCCCAGTGGTTAGAACTTGATGCTGATAAGTTTACAGCTCGTATCCGCGACCTTCCATCTCGTGATGATGTAACAGCACAGATAGAAGAGCGTCTGGTTGTGGAGCTTTATTCTAAGTAGTTTTTTGGCAGGTGTGCACAAGCAAGATGCAAGTGCTGTTTAGTTTTCCGCATGGCTGATTCAAGGATACAGAACAGCGAGGAGCGAACAAAAATAGGAGTAATAGAATGTTAGAAAAAAATTGGCGCGATCTGATTAAACCCAAGGCATTAGATGTTGATAAAGAAAGCCTAAGCCATAGGTATGGTAAGTTTGTTGCAAAGCCACTTGAGCGTGGTTTTGGTTTAACACTTGGAAATTCTTTAAGAAGAGTTTTGTTGTCTTCGCTACAGGGTGCCGCAATTCAGGCAATTAAAATCGATGGTGTTTTGCACGAGTTCGCATCTGTCCCTGGTGTTAGAGAAGATGTCGCTGAAATTATTCTTAACTTAAAAGAAATTAATTTCCGACTTTTTGGCGAAAACGTAATGGTTCTTTTAGAAAAAAATGAACCAGGCGAAATTAAAGCCAGTGATCTTATACTTCCAGAACAGGTTCAGATTTTAAATCCTGATCAGTATATTGCAACTGTAGGTGATAGTGGAAAATTAAGAATTGAAATTATGGTAACCCGTGGGCGTGGTTATGTTCCTGCAGAAGAACATGAAATTGATGAATTGGGTGTGGGTTGGATAGCTGTTGATAGTTTCTATTCACCAATTTCAAAAGTTAACTATACAGTTACCCAAAGCCGTGTAGGTCAAAAAACCGACTACGACAGGCTCACAATGGAAGTTTGGACAGATGGATCGATCAGACCTGAAGATTCCGTTGCTCTTGGTTCTAAAATATTAAAGGATCAACTTTCTGTTTTTCTTAATTTTGAAGAAGAAGAAGAACCGGTTGAAGAGGAAGTTGCCCTTGTTGCGCCACAATTTAATCCAAATCTTACTCGCTCAGTTGAAGAACTGGAGCTTTCTGTTCGTTCTGCAAATTGCTTACAAAATGCAGAGATTAAGTTCATTTATGAGCTTGTTCAAAGAACCGAAAATGAAATGCTTAAGACCAAAAATTTTGGTCGTAAGTCCTTAAATGAAATTAAGGAAATTCTTTCAACTATGGGCTTAAGTTTAGGAATGAAACTTGATGGTTTTGTTCCTCCGGAAAATCCTCCAAAGCCAGCTGATACTGGCGTTGATGAAAATAAAATTATGAGTGATTTTCAAAATAGAGAAACTTTCTCACCGTATGAGGAAGAAGGAGATATTGATTAACCAACCCTTAATGGTAGGGTTTTTACTTTGATATTTGGCCTCTGCATATTTATGTGGCTTGGTCGAGGAAGAAAAGGTTGTTATGAGACATCGTATTGATGGAAGAAAATTTGGTAGAAACACACCGCACAGAAAAGCTCTTTTTAAGAATCTTGCAAATGCAGTGATTCGTGAAGAGCAAGTAACTACGACTGTTGAAAAGGCAAAAGAGGTGAGGCGGGTTATTGATAGGCTTATTACGCTTGCAAAAGCCGGCACAGTTCACGCAAGGCGTCTGGCTTTTAGCAGAACAAGAGATAAGTTTATTGTAACAAAATTATTTTCAACTCTTTCTGAAAGATACAAAGAGCGAAATGGTGGCTACACAAGGGTGTTAAAACTTTCTGACAGAAGAACTGGCGATGGCGCAAACATGGCAATTTTAGAGCTAGTGGACCATCCTGAGATTAAGAGAAAGCGGATCAAAAAAGAGGCACCGGTTGAGGGAAAAATTGCTAAAGAAGATGCTCAAGCAATGGAACCAGTTGATACCACTAAGGGTATAAAAAGACTTTTTAGCAGCAAGAAAAAAGACAAAGGTAGCGATGAGGCCAAAGCCGCAAAACCCGCTAAAGCTCCAAAAGCCAAAACTACAAGGACAAGAAAAACCGCCCCAGGGGCCTAAAAGTTTTTGCCCTTTTGATATTTTATAAGTTTTTTTACCTTATTTCAAAGGGATCACAACAAAAGATTGTGACCCCTTTGAAAAACATAAATATAAAATACTAAAAAGAGATCCCTGCGCTTAAAACATGTTCAGTATTATGAGTGTTATGTGTAATGTTTTCTGCTTCTTCACCCTGGATAAATGGATGTTTTTTATAATTAGAACTTACACGAGAATCCTTACTCGCAAAAAGGACCTTTAAAATCGTGTCATCTGAAAGTGCTTTTTGCCAGGATACATTATGTGCCTGCTCAGTAATCATTGCTCCTGTTCCAGAAGCACGTCCAGGAACTTCCTGAACCATTTGTTCTCCAATATATTCATATCCTAATCTTCCAAAAGTGTTGTCTGTATGTCCCAATCCAACACCAATTTTTCCTCTTGCACCAATAAGAGCATAAACAACTCCAGGAGCACTAATAGAGTTTTTTCCACTGGTAATATTTTCTTGTTTATAATCATCTAAGTGAACAAATATTTTACCAACCTCATATCCTGGACCTAGAGCTCCAAATATATCCATAGGTAATTCATTAATTGTAAAAGCCACATGCCCAGAGGCATCAAAAAAACCAATTCTTACTACTTGTTCCCCAAGACCTAACTCACGATCCATTTTATATTTAAAAGTAGTTGGTAATCCAACAATATCTATTGAACCATATGGTTTAGAATCTTCATATTGATCACAGCGATCTGAATATTTATTCACTACTTTGCATCTTGATGAGTATCCAACCTGCTGTGCACGAAAAGCACCAATTCCTGAGACTTCAAGATCAATATTTTCTGCACGATTTTTTTTAAAATCGTAATTTGTTTTTAAATCAACACCTGGATTTAAATAAATTTGAACAAATCCTTCACGATCGCCAGCCTTACCAAAAACACCCATTTTGTGTTCAAGGCCAATACTTAGATGCCCACCCGCGATGCCTTTTGAGTTTGAAAAAACACCAACATTAATATCTGCTCTATCGTTTTTGAGTTTAATATAACCTAAACCAACTTCAGGATTTAGAACTGACATTTTATAATCAGCATCAACATCACCATCAGCATAAGCTGATAAACTTGTTCCAAAAATAATTGCTAATATTATAGGTTTTAGTATTTGTTTTTTCATTTTTTTTCTCTCTTCTTTCTTTATTTTTATTAAAGATCCTTCTTGTGTTTTAAGAGAAAGAATCCTTCCATATCTCTTACGCATAATATTTGACTATTTTGGTGTGATATTCTAGTATGATTTTTGTCGCGGTTTTGTTTTGTAATAGCTCTGTAATATTGAGTGGTTATGAAGTTTGGGGGCGTTATTATAATTTAAAATTATTTTCTCTAACGTTTTTTTACTTTACCTGATCTGCTGGGGTTGGCCTTGTGCGTCTTAATCCATAATATTTTGACTTTCTCATGATTAGTCAGTTGGCTCATCCTGTGCTAAACTGGCATTATCGCGGCGGCTCCATAATGCGATGAGCAGTAGTGCTGGGATTATTTCACTAAACTAAAGTGGCCGGATGGGTTTTTATGTTCAAAATGCCGAAACCCCTCTTCATGCTTAACCCCACGCTTAAAAGGCACCTGAAATTTATGAAAACCCGAAGGAATCTAAAAATAAGCCTGCTTTTATTAACACTCTTTTTGCCACAAAAAGCTATTACAGAAACTTTACAAGTACCAGAAACAAAAAGTACTAACGTTATACTTGATGAAAAGCTTGAAAGTTTAAGTGTATTTGCACAAAAAAAAATACACACGCATGACGACTACAAGGCAACCGGTATTTTTGTGTCTGAAATTTTTAATAACTATAAAAATAGTACTGATGACGTAAAAACAAAAATCTCCAAAAATCTGGAAGAGTTGGTAAAAACCACAACCAGCGTTTCTTTCCTTGCAGCAATTGTAATTTTCCAAAAAGAAATAGTTAATTTAAAAAACATATCCAAAAATGAGCCCTCATGGATAGATATGCTTTCTGTTAATATAAATACTAATGCAAGGAAACTTGGACTTACACTTGTAAATCTTGACAGAAAAACAAGGATCACACTTCCTTTTAATCAAGTTCTTTTACTTCAATCTTTGAGCGATATTTTAATTTCCCAAAATTCAAACTCCACAACGTCTGATGAGACACCAAATAACACCTTTCAAATACCAGATATGAACCTTGCAAACAGCAACCGCCACCCAACATCAAACAACACGGTATCTTATAAAATAGTAAATGATAAACCAGCACTTGAAGTATGGAACGATTTATTTTTTATGACTATCACTGACCTATATGAAGATATAAGTGCACATGAAGCCAATCTTACTTGGGACCCTGATATTTCATACAGGATACATAATAACGCCACCTATTTAAGTCTTGAGCTTAAAACCATAAAAGCAAATGAACAGATATTAAATAAAGATGGAAAATGGAAAGAGGTCTCAAAAAAATTTTTAACCGATTACATATTAACCCCAGAAAGATACAGCACATCTTGCCGTCCGTTAATTGATGAGCTTCTTATTTTACGCGCAAAAGGCCTTATTTAGAAAAATACTCGCAAACTAACCACCTAGTTCTGTCAGTCTGCACTCACCTGAAGGGCAGTTTAGATTCATTTCGCCTTATGGCTTTGGTGCTGGAGGGGCCTCGAATTTAATAACTTCATCCGTAATGTAGGGGATTGTAACGGTTATTGAATATTCCTTTTGTGAAGCTTTATCCAACTCGGTGTTTGGTTGCACATTTTGATTTGTTGCAGGATTTCTTCCTTTTTCTTTATCATCTTTTTTAAATTCCTGAAGGTCGTTATCGTTTATAAAGCCTGCTGTTTTTAACTGATTATTTGTAATTCCATCTTGAGTAATATGATCGTAAGATTGTCGTCGAAAACTCTTTTCAACTTTACTATAAGCATCATAACTGACACTACCTACTGATTTTTGTGTAACTTCAGAAAAATCGTGCTGATCAACGCGCTTATCGTTCCTGTATGTCATGTTATCGTTATCTGATTCGCGCATCATATTTTGAAGGTCTTCTTGAAAAGCTTTTTCATCTTCTTTTGAAAACTTAAGCTTATTATACACATTATCCTCATACTGAGTATTACCTGCAGAATCCCTTTTAATTTTAAGTATTTTTCCGGATTCATCATAAGCTGGAAAATCATTCTTATCTAATCCCGCCTCACTTAAAGATCGCACCCATTTCTGATATTCAATTTGTGACACATCCTTCTCCCTTGGCTTCTGACGATATTCAATATCAAGAGATTCAAATCTTGGAAGATTTGGAAGCACAAATTCAACGTTTCCTGCGTTTTCGTTCGATGTCAAAACTGGAATCTTTGGCGCATCATGGTTAAGGGCGGCTTCATTATCCTTGTTTGTAATCATTGATTTTCTTGCCTGAGTAAGCTCAACCTTAAGGATTCTTTCATAACGTTTAAAGCATGCTTTATCATCTTCAACAAGGTTACCCCCTTCGTCTTTAAGGCCCAAACAAAAGCCAGGAAGATCTTTCCTTATAGAATCGTAATTTTCACTCATGTCGTAACGTTTTTTTAAATTTTTGTATTTTTCTATCTTGTACTGAGATATTACAGATATGTTTTCGTTCGCCTGATTGTATGTGCAACTATGGCCTGTGCAATTGTATTTTCTCTGTGTTTGAATGGGAGGGGCTTTTACTATTTGCGGTTTTTTTTGTGTTATCATCTGAACGTCTGTTGAATAGGCACTGCTTCCAAAAAAAACGGACAGAACAACCAATATTGCCGTCATTCCTGTTGTTTTATTTAGTTTTTCAGTTGTGTTTTTTGTCACCTTTTAACCCTTACCTTTTACTCATTATACAAGCAAAAAGAGGACCAATTTTGTTAACACTAGCTAATAAATAAACAATAATTACAGGGCGTTACGACGGAACCCCGTGCCTTCAAATAAATACCCGACCAAGTCTTTGACGTTGCCAAAATTTGCTTAACAAATATTGAAAAAATAGGTCAAAAAAGACACCCACTCGCCGTAAGCCGATATGCCCCGCGAATGTTGTGTCCAAAGAAACTAATATTAACTGTCGTAATAGTTCAAAAATATTCCCTCTTCTGAATTTCATGCTGTGAGATTTTTTTATGTAAGTACGTGCGTTCAATACCAAGCGCCTCGGCAGTTTTGGAAATATTGCCATCATTTTTCTTTAGTACTGAAACAATGAATTGCCTTTCAGCGGCATTTTTAAATTCTTCAAGTGTTACGACCACAGCAGGAGACAGTTTAGAAATACCTTTTGATGATTTTGAGCTAAACACATAATCTGGTAAATCATTTAGCGTAATAGATTCACCACTCATAATTACAAGTCGCTCTGAAATATTCTGGAGTTCTCGAACATTTCCAGGCCATTGGTATTTTTTAAATACTTCGAATACCTCGGGGCCAATCTTTTTATCCTTAAATCCGTTTTTCTGGCAGGTTTTTCGTACAAACAATGCCGTCAATAACGGTATATCTTCGATATGATCTCTAAGCGGCACGGTTTGAATGGGAACAACCGATATCCGGTAAAACAAATCATCTCTAAACGTTCCACGCTTAACTTCTTCAGTAAGATTTTTGTGTGTTGCGGTTATGATCCGCACGTTAACCTTAATTATACTGTCAGCACCGACGCGCTGAATTTCTTGGTTTTGAATGGCCCTTAAAACCTTTGCCTGTGCGGATAAGCCCATGTCTCCAATTTCATCCAAAAACAATGTTCCACCATTTGCAATTTCGAAATATCCTTTTTTTGCAGCAACTGCCCCAGTAAACGCTCCCTTTGTGTGACCAAACAAGGCGCTTTCAATAAGATTTTCTGGAATGGCAGAACAATTGACAGTAACAAATTCGAAATTACATCTTTGGCTTTTCTTATGAATATGTTTTGCAATAAGCTCCTTGCCAGTACCGCTTTCACCTGTAATCAAAACCGTTGTATCTGTTACTGCTACTTTTTCGGCTTCCCGTAATATATTTCGGACAACTTCTGATTCACCAACAAACTCAGATTCTTCAAACCTTTCAATGTGTCTTATCCTTACTTTAAGTGAACCATACTCAAGTGCTCGTTTGACTGAAATAATTATTTTCTCAGCCGCAATTGGCTTTTCAATAAAATCAAATGCACCCAGTTTAACAGTGAGAGCGGCCTCTTCTAAAGAAGCATGTCCTGACATAAATATTGTAGGTACCATTAAACCATTTGAAAGCATTTTTTGATATAAACTTAGTCCAGTCAATTCACCGATTCTAATGTCAATGATCGCAAGATCGTAACAATCACATACAATGGACTCATAAGCCTTATGAACGTCTTGAAACACATGTACAGAGTAACCTTCGTTCTCAAGCGTTAGTTTTAGGCTTTGTCTTATATTTTGCTCGTCATCAACTACTAAAATCTTCTGGTTTTGCATTAAACACTTCTTCTTTTGGTAAGTTAATTATAAAACTTGCACCACTTGCAACTCTAGCGCACTCAATATCACCATGATGCTCTAATATTGTTTTTTTGGCAACGGCAAGGCCAATTCCGATATTATCGCCCTTTTTCTTGGTTGAAAAATATAAATCAAATATTTTATCTCTAATCTTGTCATCAATTACTCGACCGGTATTGCTAATCTCAATTTTATATCTACCATGATTCTGGGACACATTTATTTTAACAACAACATTATCTCCCACATTAGCCTCAATGGCGTTTTGAATCAAATTATCAAGAACTTGTGCAAATAAAACCGTATCCAGGTAGACGCAGCTCGAATTATTATCAATTTGAGAAGAAAAAGTGATGCTAACATCTGCCCAAAACCCATGACGCTTACTGCAATATTCAGAAAGTGCATTATATAAAATTTCTTTTTTAAGTTGGACTTCAGGTAGCTTTCCAAAAGCAGAAAATCTACTTAACATATTTTTAATATTGCCGATTTCTTCAGCTACAATTCTTGTTGTTTCGTCAAGATGTCTTTCAAATTCCTGGGCAGTTTTGTTTTTTGAAATTTTTTTAAGTCCTGTAATTAACATTTCAATTGGAGTAAGTGGATTTTTAATCTCATGAGCAAGTTTTCGTGCAATATCCTGCCAGACCGAAATGTCCTTAATATAATTAATTCTTTCTTTGCTTTTAATAAGCTCTTTTAGGGTGTTATTAAACTTTTTTGTTATATTTTGACTAAGAAGATATGCCACTGCTAATGCAACAAGCAGCGCGAAGGCAAATCCAATTGCCCAGTATGTGATTAAACTTTTAACAAGATTTTCTCTGATTTGGGGATACTCGTCATAAATGGTCTTAAGTTTTTGTGCTTTTAGAAACTGTCTCTTATACTGATATTCATTTTTTTTATCAAAATATTTGAGTTTTTTTAAATTATTTTGACAATCATTGATTGTCTCAGTAATTTCCACATTCGAGCTGAGATCTAGTGTCTTATTGATAATGTCGTCTAAAAACAAATACGTTGCAGAAAGTGGCAAAACAGAAAGGATCACAATAGTCAAAAACAGCTGGAATCTAATATTATTTTCCATTTTTTATTTCACTTATCTTATATGAGTCAGATTGAAATTCGGCTTTAAACAATGCATCTGCCTTACTGGTATACTGATTAAATATCTTATTAAAAAGCTCATTAAAATGCATCCCTAAAGATGTGATTTTTATGCCCGAATCCCCTGACATAGTAGTTATGGAATTACTTGAAATCCATTTTTGGATTAACGCCATTTTTTCCTTTTGAATGGGATTAATTTCAACTCTGATATTGATTCTACAGTGACCATCTTTATACAATTTTGACATTGGATAGAGTTTCTTGATTTTTAGATATTTAATATAATTATTTAAATCTGTAATTTTACCAAATATGACCACGTCATTGAAATACATAGCGCTTATTTTTACGTTATAGATTTCATCCCATAAATCATAGAATACACCTACAATCACATTTGACACGTCACTACCCTTATTGGTTGAAATATTCGCTTGTATTAGAATATTTGTAGTAAGCCCTGACGCAAAATCTTTTTTTAGAACCTCAAACGGAATTCCCTCAAGATTCAGTTTAACTCCAAGATAATCCGCATATTTTACAGGTACAACTTCCGATGCAGATACTTTAATTGAGATTAAAATTAATAAAAATATAATAATTATATTACGCATGATTATTTTACTTCTGTTTTATAGGTAAATGATAAGTTAACAATGCCGTAGGTCTTTGTACTAAGCCTTGTGCCAACCTTTAGTCCTGGAGCTGCGATTAATGGCGAATATGAGCCCAAACCAAGATAATCCGTGCCAGCAGCTACAAAAAATCGACCAGTTTTAACTTCATCGTTCCAAACATTCTTTTTCCAGTCATAATTATATTGCAACGCAATTATAATATCATCTCGTCTATTATTGTATTTTTTATTTTCCCTTAGTGAGTCTATAGAGCCAAAGTTGAACATTAATGAATTTTTATCATTTAGAGTCCAGGTTTTTCGAAAAGCCATATTTCCTTCAAAGCTCATGCTTCTTTTGTTTCTTCCATATCCCAGCAAGAAACCGAACTGCGAGCCACTGGTTGGAAAATACGCATCGTTTTCGGAATTCCAACCGTATTGAGTAAAAATACCATCTCTATTTAAGAATGAATCGAACATACGTGAGTCGTATGAAAAATATGACTCAAAAATAAATCGATGAACGTATCCAAGGCTAATATAGGAAAAATCTGCAAATCTTCTTCCGACTTCAGAAAAAACACTTGCATAATTAGATTTTGAATAAATCTTTTCATAATAATGAGAATATGAATTTGAGTAAGCGGCTCCTGAAGTTAAATAGTATTTTTGTGATCCAAGAAATTTCGGATCAGCATAATTTAAATTCAATTTAAAAGCCTTATTATCAGCATTTGCAATCGCGTAATTGCCGCTAGCACTAAGACTCAATATTTTATTTTTCCCTAAAAAATTCCTGGTTCCATATTTAACATCAGCATATTGATGAACCCAATTATTATCAATTGCAGTCCCGGTCCCAAACTCCTTAACAATTGGCGAATCTTCTTCGACCAGGAAAACCACAATTGCGTTTCCTTTTTTTGAGCCCTTTTCAAGTTTGACTTCGACGTTTTTAAATAATCCAAGCAGTGCAATTCTGATTTTTGCGTTATTTAATTCTTCTTCATCAATTTTATCGCCATCTTTCAGATAGAGTTCGTTTGTAATGATCTTGCAATCAGTACTTTGATTGCCTTCACATTTTATGCCTTCTATAATAAGTTCATTTGGACTTGGTGACTCCTGGGCAATGGCAACAACCCAAATTGTAATGACGAAAAACACCAGCGGCAGGTAAATGCATTTTTTAATAAGCATTTTTACTGTGTTTATATATATTTTTTTAATTATTGGGGCCTTGTTCATATTAATTCTCCCTTTTATGGTTTTATTTCTTGCTATTAACAAGAGCAATGATGGTGCCAACTGCCGCACTGGCAGGTGTGGCCTTAACCCATAGATATTATTGAAGTATTTGCTGTGCGGCAATTATAGGGGTGTATGTATTTTTATACTATTGTGGAACAATTAGTATCTAATTCATTGCGAACGATTACTGATCGTAATGTTCACGATAAAGGGCAGCGTTGGTAACGGGTTGTAGATGTAATCCGGCTTTTTCCGAAGTCTGGGGCTGCGGAAAACCGGAATGTTCCCCAAAGCCGTTCAGAAATAGTAGATAAATGATTTCAATTGTGCTAACCAATTAATATTCAACCACTTATCTTTACGGAGAGGTGTCCGAGTGGCTGAAGGAGCACGCTTGGAAAGCGTGTGTAGGGGCAACTCTACCAAGAGTTCGAATCTCTTCCTCTCCGCCAAACTTGAATTTGACCAGCTTCATTCGCATCTTTTATTTTAGCGAGTCTTGCGAATGGCGGCTGGAGCTGATAATGCAATGTTAGCTCTTCCAGAACTGGGTTCGAACATACCTTTTTCAGATACTCCAAGCGTTTTTGTCTATCCATAGATTTCCATAATGATCCTGCATTGATAGCCAGTTCGAACACTTTTTGCACCGAAACCATACCAGCATCACTAATAGAGAGCGAGAGATGTTCTAACTGGTGATTGTAATTATCTTGCTGCTCACGGCTCTTTTGAATTTGTCTCTGGTACATATTATTGTCAATGCTTCCATTTTTTAGTAGTTCAAAAATTTTATCTTCATCCGCCCTCAACTCTTCTATCGCTCGTCTATAACCCTCCATTTGCTTTC
>CAZQUK010000015.1:14827-19245 GCA_964596435.1 uncultured Oligoflexia bacterium | reverse complement strand
ACATGCGGTTACATAATTAATAACCTAGAGCGTTACCTGGCGAGTAAAACTCTAGGTTCTTGAAAAAAATAAAAAATTCATCCTTGAAAGGGTCAGTAAAATTAATTATTTGTATTCTTCTAACAATTAACAACACAAAAACAAAAAGGGAGTAGTATCCATGAGTTCAATTTCAACGTTATATTATTTGGTTCCTCTTGTTGGTGTGTTTGGGCTTTTATTCGCTTACGGTATTTACCGTTCCGTACTGGCTCAAGACACAGGTACAGCACTAATGCTGGATATTTCAGATCAGATACATAAAGGTGCAATGGCTTTTCTGAAACGTATGTATATGATTCTTGCAATCTTCATCGTGATTGTAATGGGTCTTTTGATCTGGAAAATAAATGTTACAACCGCGTTTTCATTTTTAGCGGGTGCATGTTGCTCAATTTTTGCAGGTTTTCTTGGAATGACCTCTGCAACAAGGGCAAATGTTAGAACTGCTGCTGCTGCAAAAAATAAAGGCCAGGCTGCTGCCCTACTTATTGCTTTTAATGGCGGCGCTGTTATGGGGCTTGCTGTTGCGAGTTTGGGGCTTGTTGGTCTTGGTTTACTTTTTCTTAAATTTGGGAATCCAGAATCTGCTGCAATAATTAACGGTTTTGGAATGGGTGCAAGTTCAATTGCACTTTTTGCCCGTGTGGGTGGTGGAATTTACACAAAAGCTGCCGACGTAGGTAGCGACCTTGTTGGTAAGGTTGAAGCTGGAATTCCAGAAGATGACCCGCGTAACCCAGGTGTTATTGCTGATAACGTTGGTGACAACGTTGGTGACGTTGCAGGACTTGGTGCCGATATTTTTGAATCATATGTGGGTTCAATTATTGCGAGTATTGCAATAGCAGCCACTATGCCGACAGAAACGCTTAGACTACTTTTATCTGATGCGTTTTGGTACTCCGGGCGCCAACTGCTTATGGGGCTTCCGCTAATAATGGCTTTAATTGGTTTGCTTGCAAGTTTTATTGGAATTTTGAGCATGAAAATACTTAAAAATGTAAATCCTGCAATGGCGTTAAGGTCCAGCACATTTGTTGCAGCAGGTTTTTTCTTTTTAGGCGCTCTTGCTTTTATACTTCTTACAGGGCTAAGTATTAGAATTTTTGGCTCACTTCTTGTTGGAAGTATTGGCGGAATCGTTATTGGTCTTATTACCGAGTATTACACCTCTTCAAAACCAGTTTTCAGAATTGTTGAGGCAAGTAAAACCGGACCCGCAACAAACATCATTCATGGTTTGGCAATTGGAATGGAAAGTACAGTGCTTCCAGTGATCGCTATCTGCCTCACCATTTATTTTGCTTACGCTTTTTCTGACCTTTACGGCATAGCACTTGCTGCAGTTGGTATGCTTGCAACAGTTGGTGTTACAATGTCGGTTGATGCTTATGGCCCAATTGCTGATAATGCCGGCGGAATAAGTGAAATGGCAGGGCTTGGCGCTGATGTTCGCAAAATCACAGATGGACTTGATGCTCTTGGAAATACAACGGCTGCAATCGGTAAAGGCTTTGCAATTGGTTCAGCAGCCCTAACGGCTTTGGCACTTTTTTCAGCTTACACCCAAGCGGTTGATGCTGTAAGAATAGCAAACGGACTTACCGGTATTGTTATTGATATTACAAGTGCAAAAGTTGTAATTGGTCTGCTGATAGGTGGTACTTTACCATTCTGGATTGGCGCGCTTACAATGACAAGCGTTGGAAAAGCCGCAGGTCAGATGGTTGATGAAATACGCCGTCAGTTCAGGGAAATCCCCGGCCTTTTAGAAGGCAAAGAGGGTGTAAAACCTGACGCTGCAAAATGCGTTGATATTTCAACTAAAGCCGCACTTCAGCAAATGATACTTCCTGGTGTTATTTGCGTATCTGCCCCGGTTGTAATTGGTTTTGCATTAGGTGCAGATGCACTAGGTGGAATGCTTGCAGGTGCAACAGTTACCGGTGTTCTTATGGCACTTTTTATGGCAAATGCCGGCGGTGCCTGGGATAACGCTAAAAAATACATTGAAAAAGGTGATGTTGAAGGAGAGAAAAAAGGCTCTGCTGCTCATAAGGCCGCTGTTGTTGGCGATACAGTCGGCGATCCTTTCAAGGACACTTCTGGCCCCAGCATGAACATTCTCATTAAACTTATGAGTATTGTTTCACTTTTAATCGCTCCACTTATTGCTTTATAATTTGAGTGGTTAGTTACTAAAAATATTAAATGGCAGGTGTCGCAATTTGTGGTGCCTGCCATTTTTTGTTTGTGCGCCCGGCCGGTATTTTATTTTGTACACAGGGCAAAATTTCGATAATAATGTTTTTATCTATCATTACTTTCAAGTTTTTTTATTAACCAATTAAATACACGCTTTGTACCCTCAACTCCAAGGCGGATTTGATGTTTTTTGAAACCGTAATAAACATCAGGGCTAATTTCATAAATATCACCATTTAAGTTTATTTGAGTTTTAGCAAAATTGTTTCCTAAAAATCCGTATCTACCAAATGTATTGTCAGGTGACTCCTGCCAGAAGGCCCGCCACGAAATAACTCTTGGTGCATTATTGATTCTAACATTTAGTGATTTATTCGTTCCTTTAATGGTTTTAAGTGCAACGTAATGATGAAGAATAGCAGGGGTGTTTGTGTCGCCAATGAAATCACATAGGCTCCCACTTGATGTTGTGTAATCTTCAACTTCATAGTTTTCAAATTTATCCGAGTTTCTATGCATTATTGGCACAACGTGTGCTGGAACTATCATGTCTTGTATGTGGTGTATGAGGTATCCGGTTTCAGTGTATATATCGAGTAGGATTTCATCTCGCATTGATACATGTGAATCATTATATTCCGAAAAAAGCTCATCTAAATTATTTAGTATTTCCTTCACCCGCTTTTTAGAGTTAAGGCGCCACATAAATACATCTTTTTTTGGGTTGTAAAAATGAGCGGAATGAAACCACTTTCTAATCACATTATTGTCTTCATTAAGGTTGGCTTTAATTATTTGTGTTTTGGCCGAATATGAAAATCTGAAACTTTTACAGTCATCAATTTCATTAAATGCCTGATGGGTCATCCGTTTATGTTCAGAGTGCCTGCTTGCTCTAGCCGCATTGGGGGTTAATGCAAAAAGACATAGAAGTACTGACAACAAAACATGAACTACCTTGTTCATAAAAATTACTCCTTGAAACTAAACGCTAGTAACTGCCGTGAGATAAGTCAAGCTGTGCCGGGTGCAGCCTGAATAAATCTGAGCAGTTACGTCTAAAACTAAACTATTCAACCACAGGCCCCGCGCTCCGCGTTATTGGTTTGAAATAAATAACACCTTGTTGGTTATGTGTTCAGAATTGATGCAAGTTGGCAATCTTTTCTTCTCTAATAGTTAAAGGTCTGATAAATGTAAGTTTGGAGGATGCAAAAAGTGGTGGCAGAACAAAATCAAATATCAAGTGAGAGTAAATTAAAAAAATTTGCACGCACACACACGTGTGGAACTCTTAGCTCAAAAAATCTGAACGAACACGTAAGTCTTTGCGGTTGGGTCTCAAAATTCAGGGACCACGGTGGTTTGGTTTTTATTGATCTAAGAGACAGATATGGTGTTACTCAATTAGTTTTTGATCCTGCAATTTCTCAAAGCGCAATTACCGAAAGCAGCAAATTAAGATCTGAATTTGTTATTGGCTGTAAAGGTGTAGTGCGCACGCGTCCTGATGGTATGAAAAACAACAAAATGGTTACTGGCGAAATTGAAGTGGCCTGCTCCGATATGACAGTATTTTCAAAAGCAAAAACACCGCCATTTGTTATTGATGATGAAGTTGATGTATCAGAATTAATAAGACTTCAATACAGGTACCTTGATTTACGCAGACCTGAGCTGCAAAGAAAAATTGAAATTAGGCACAACATTATTAATGCCGCAAGAGAGTATCTGAATAAACAGAATTTTCTTGAGATTGAAACACCAATTCTTTATAAATCCACACCCGAGGGTGCTCGCGATTTTATCGTGCCATCCCGCTTAACACCAGGGGAGTTTTATGCGCTTCCACAATCCCCTCAAACATTAAAACAGCTTTTAATGATTAGCGGTATGGATAGGTATTATCAGATTGCCAGATGTTTTAGAGATGAGGATTTAAGAGCCGACAGGCAGCCAGAGTTTTCACAAATCGATATAGAAACATCTTTTTTAGATGAGGATACGTTCTTCCCGATTATTGAAGGAATGCTTGCTCATTTATGGAAAAAAGTTCTTGGTGTGGATATAAAACTACCACTTATGAGAATGCCATATTTTGAGGCTATTTCGCGTTTTGGTAGTGATAAACCCGATATTCGTTTTGGTCTTGAAATTCAGGATATAGTCCC
>CAZQUK010000015.1:0-14817 GCA_964596435.1 uncultured Oligoflexia bacterium | reverse complement strand
CGAGGTGGTATCAGGGCAATTAAAGCGGCAGGTGCGGCTGCAAATTTTTCAAGAAAAGATCTTGATGAGTTAAATAATTTTGTACAGAAATTTGGTGCAAAAGGATTGCTTTGGATAAAAGTACAGGACGACGGTTCATTACAGTCACCTGCTGTGAAATTTTTTAAGGATGATGAAAAAGAAAATCTCAAAAAAGAACTGACTTTAGTGCCAGGTGATATTGTTTTTATAATATCCAATCAAAACTGGTTAACTGCCTGTCAGATATTAGGTGAGGTCAGACTCAATATTGGAAAAAAACTTGGCCTAAGGCCTCATGAAACAGAAGGGGTTGCTACTTTTTGGGTCGTGGATTTTCCACTCTATGAATTTGATGAAAAAGAAAACCGTTTTGCGGCAGCTCATCATCCGTTTACATCGCCCAAACCCGAACATGAGGCCGATTTAGTTGCAGGACGAAACTTAAGGGATCTTAAGGCTTCAGCATATGATCTTGTATTAAATGGGGTTGAAATTGCGGGTGGGAGCTTAAGAATTTATAACCCCGATGTGCAGGCCGCGATGTTCAAAGCTATCGGACTAAGTGACGAAGATGCAAAAGAAAAATTTGGTTTTTTCCTTGAGGCCCTTCAGTATGGAACACCACCTCATGGAGGGATTGCTTTTGGAATTGAGCGCCTTGTGGCACTAATGTCGGGTGGGGGTCCCATAAGGGACGTAATGGCTTTTCCAAAAACCCAAAAAGGTGCCTGTTTAATGTCAGGAGCACCATCGCCTGTAAATCCTGAGCAGTTAGTGGAGCTTGGTATTTCAAAAAGGATATAAAACAAAAAATGAATGAATTTTCTTTTAAGACCCGGCAAAAGTCACTTTCAAAGTTTCAAAGTGAAATTTTTGATATTCTTATTATTGGAGGTGGAATAACAGGAGCCGCAACAGCATGGGATGCCGCTAGTCGCGGACTTAAGGTGGCGCTTGTTGAAAAAAATGATTTTGCTTCTGGTACATCATCAAGGAGCTCGAAATTAATTCACGGTGGGCTAAGATATCTTGAAAATTTTGAATTCGGTCTTGTTTTTGAAGCATTAAAGGAACGGGCATTTCTTTTAAAAAAAGCCCCACATTTAGTTAAGCCTATGCCGTTTTATTTTCCGGTTTTTAAGGGCGAAAAAAACAGTAAAAATAAAATCTCACTTGGCCTTATTTTGTACGATATTCTGGCACTTTTTAGAACACCAGGTTTTCATAAAAGACTTTCACGCAATGAGTTTTTAAAAAAACTTCCATATATAAAAAAAGACGGCCTGCTTGGCGGGTTCAGGTATTTTGATGCTTCAATGTGGGATGACACTTTAACAGTTCAAACCATAAGGGCCGCACATAATGAAGGTGCCATGGTTGCAAATTATGTTGAGGCTGTGACTCCAATTCGTTGTGGTAATTATGTTTCTGGGTTCAAGGTGCGCGATATTTCACGCCTTCCTGGAACTAAAAACGATCTTATTGATGTAAGGGCCCATAAGGTAATATTTTGCGTGGGTCCATGGACGGATATTTTAGGTAAAACCTTGTCTCAAGAATGGAAGCCCTGGCTTCAGCCAAGTAAAGGGGTGCACCTTGTTTTTGATTTAAAACGCATCCCTGTGCCAGGTGCTGTGGTCATGGGGCAGGCCAAAGATGGGCGTATTGCGTTTGTAATTCCAAGAACTGATTTTGGAAGTGGTGTTGTCATAGTTGGCACTACCGATAGTGAGTCTCCCGCTAATCCTGAAAATGTAAAAGTAAATAGTGATGACGTTAATTACCTTTTAGAATTATTGAATCAATATTTTCCATGCTTGGAATTAACAAGTACTGATATTGTAAGTGCTTATGCGGGGGTAAGGCCACTGGTTGCGGATTCTGTTTTTGCGACAAATTCCAAAGAATCAGAAGGACAAAGTGCCAGTTCGCTGCAGAAGGTTTCCCGTGAACATTACATTGGCCTTGCACAGGGTGGTGTTATTGTTGTTGCGGGCGGAAAGTATACAACTAACCGTCAAATGGGGCATGAAATTGTGGATTTTACTCTTAAGGCATGGAAGTCTGATGTGAAAAAGAAACAAAGATCAGATATGCTTCCACCTGTGCCGGCCTATTATTCATCAAAAACATATAAAGCTGTTAACCCAGGTGTTTTACCGGAGCTTGTTAATCTTGAAAAAAATAAATCTTTTCAAAGTGGTAATAAAATTCCTGATCCCCTTTGGAATTTATATGGAGCTGATGCAAAAGAAGTTTTTGATTTGCACGATAAAAATTCTGCAGTTGAATTTCAGGACTTCCCTTTTATTGATGCGCAATTGAAGTGGTCCATTCGGCATGAAATGGTTCTTCGTTTAGAAGATTTTTATTTAAGAAGAATACCTCTTTTTATTTCAAGGCCGGATCATGGGGAGGGCGTTTCAGAAATTCTTTCTGAAATATGGGCAGATGAAATGGGTCTTGATTCAGAGTGCAAAAAAGCTGAAGTACAAAATCTTAAAAAAGAAATTAACAAAAGAAAACTTAAGCTTCCTGACTAAGTTTAATGAAGTCGGATGGCCCTATCTCCTGCCATTATTCCAACAATAACTGCTACAAGGTTAAGCATTGGCATTTCATGCTCATTTCAATTGGTAAAATATTATGCCCATTTTAACCAGGGCAGCAGTAGGTCCTGAATCAGAAGCTTCCTATTTAAAGGAGCCGAAGATTTAATTCTCACCTTAGATAGGTTTTCAATTTGCTCGTTTAGAAACCATCTTAGTTCCTCTATTGAGCAAAGTTTTGTGGATGAATTTTGTAAAAATTTAACAAGGGATGAATGTAAATTTGCGCGGCCCTTGATTGGTAGTGCAGCATTTTCATTAATGCTCCAGTTAATAAGCTCATAAATTAAAGATTCAAGCTTATCTAAAAACAGTAAAAAATCATTATTTGTTTGAATGGATTTATTTAATAGGACAGGTATTGCCTGTTTGGGATCTTCAAAAAAAGATAAAATTTGAAGGTGCTTGTCCCAGGCTTCATCACTTCCTAAAACTAAGGCTTTTTTCCAGCTACCGTGCGAGAGCTCGGCACATTCCTGATGACGCTCTTGCAGTACATCACTTAATTGTAATAGTATGGAAATGGTATTTTTGGGGATCGGTTTAAATCTTATTCTCTGGCAACGAGATACCACCGTTGGCAGCAGCAAAGAAGGGTCAGGAGCCGTAAGTATTATTATCCATCCTGGAGGGGGTTCCTCTAAAATTTTTAGCGCCGCATTTGCAGCTTGAGTTGTCATTTTTTCGGCCTGGTCAATTAAAGTAATTTTATAATTTCCAGAATAGGCTCCATGCCCCTGGGCCTCTTTTAATGTTCTTATTTCATCGACTTTAATAAGCTGGGTTTTACTTTCAGGATCGTTAGGCGAAATTTCCAGAAAATCAATCCAGTGGTTATTAATGGCGCGTACGCAAGAAGGGCAAACACCGCAAGGCGAAAACTCATTTTCAGTTCCAGCTTTTTTTTCGTTTTCAAAAAAACTACTTTGAGTGTCGTCAGAAAAAAGGGATGGTTCGCTTGTTTCTTCAAACATGAAGCCTTCAGTGTTTGTCTGTTCCGGTTGTTTTGCGTTTGTGTTTATGCCCGATCTTTCACACATTAACCACTGACTTAGCCAATATGCTATTTCTTTTTTTCCAATACCTTCAAGCCCGGTAAAAAGCATTACGGGTGGAACCTTTTGTTCAGTTTTCCAGTGTTTTATTAAAGGGAATAATTGTTTTCCGTGGTGCTCTAAAAGTGGCGCCGGTACTGGGAGAGGGTAGTATTTAGCTTCCTCTGCTGTTTTATTTTTGGCAGTAGCTTTTCGAGGGGGCATATTAATTTTCCTGTGGTGTTTTTTCTTTTTTATTACTCAATTTATTCAGCCTGGTTTGACCAAAGCGTTTGGTTATGGCCTTAAAAACCTGAGTAACTTTCTCTTCAATAGAATACTTATCCGAATATACTGTTAACCAACGTTTTGGATCTTCACGTTTTGATCTTAAAAACCCACGCCTGACTTTTGTTTGAAAGAGAACACCTTCTTTTTCAAAACGGTTCTGCGCTGTTGCTCGCTTTAGGCCCTTTTCCGGCGGTATATCCATTAAGATGGTTAAGTCCGGGTTTCTTCCGCGTGTTGCAAGCTTGTTAAGGTTTTTAACGGTTTTCCAGTCAAGTTTTCTGGCCCCAGCTTGATAGGCTAACGATGAATCTGCAAAACGGTCACAAAGGATTATGCACCCGTTATCTATTGCCGGGTTTATTATTTTTACAACATGCT
The DNA here is from genome assembly GCA_964596435.1 of uncultured Oligoflexia bacterium. GTDB lineage: Bacteria > Bdellovibrionota > UBA1018 > UBA1018 > CAZQUK01 > CAZQUK01. Next base: position 10,484 of record CAZQUK010000015.1, on the reverse strand, counting down.
CTCTTCTTGCTGCCTCATAAAGCAGAAGCTCTGTCCATGGATCCATTTCATTATTTAGAATAATGGTCCTGATTTTTTCACTTAACTTGGCACCACCAGGTTCCCTGGTTAATATAACTTGAAAGTTGTGCTTATTGAGTAGTAACGCAAGGCGCCTTATCAGGGTTGATTTTCCCGCACCCTCAGTCCCTTCGAAGGTTATAAAAATACCTTTTGCTTTAGCTTTATTATCCCTATGTTTAATTAATGCTGACACCTTAAAAAAAGAGTTAATCTTTTATTGGCCGTGTCGTCAATACTCTTCTATAATTTCTTCCGAGTCTTCTATATTTTTTTCGGTTTCAGGTTCCTCTTCGTCTTCAATATCACTCTCTTGTTCGTCTTCAGGGTCAACCAGATCAGTTTCAAAGTCTTCTTCTATTAAATCTTCACTTGGGAGGAGGTTCCTGTCGGGACGTTTACGCTTTTTTACTCTTTTTTTACGAACAGGCGTTTCATCGCTATCATCATACTGCGGCTCATCAAATTCGGGTTCGTTCGGCCTTTCCCTGACTCTTTCTCTTGTGCTAACAGTTGGGCGCGGTTCTGTTCTTTTGGTTTGTGGAGCCACAGTCCCGGTGTTTTCAGATTCAGTTATACCCGATTCTATTTGAGGGATCTTTTTTTGAGCTTCTATCAAAGCTGGTGTGAGTTTAGCTTGTCGTTCTATGTAATTTAAAATTCCCCAGGCAAAAAGAAACACAAAAATTGCAACAGAAGAAAGAACCCATACAAGAGCAGGAATTCTGCTAAAAAATGATGGAGGTGGCGCGAATTCGGAAGCATCAGGAAGTTCCTGTTTGCGTTTGGCCGCCTGAAGAGCATCAAAGAGTTTTACGGCCGCATCTGGTTGGGGTATCTGCCTTTTTTCCTGCTCGTCACTTTTTGGTTTTTGTAAGCTTTCGGGCCTTGGTGGAGGAGAAAAAGACTTTTTACCGTTTGTTGGCGTAAACTTCCCCTCTTTGGACTTCAAGGCTCCATTATCCTCAGGTTTATTATCTTCTGACATTGATAAATATTTTAACGCTATTTTCTATAAAGTTCCTTAAAAATTTAATAAATTTAGTACATTTTAAAAAACCATCTGCTTTTTTTGGCAAGGCGCAACAATTCTGCGCTTTTCGAGCTTTTTTAACAGTAAAGTACAGGCGCGAGCGCCGCATGCGTATGAAGTTTAAAAAGCAAAAGGCGCCTTATCTCCAGATGGAAAATTAGCGCCTTTTGATTGGCCTTAAAAATAAAATGAATTAGTAAAGTCTTGCAGACAGGGCTAACAGTATTTGAGCGGTGTCTACACTTACCTTATTAAGGGGCATCCATACATATGGATCAAGAGCTACTGCTTTTGAAACCGACCAACTCATACCTGCTGCAAATCCGGTTGAGATATCGTTAAGCCCAGCGTCTCCATTTGTTTGTGGAGCCGTTGTATCAAACTCAACCCTTGCGTATGGATATAATTTTTCTGTAAGTTTAAATTCAACAAGAGGTGCCAGATACCAGGCAAACTCAGATGCGCCAAGAGCTGCTTTTGAGCTTCTTAATTTGTATTCAAGATTTTGCCACAGGCCAAGCGATACTCTGTCTGAAAGGGCGTAGCTTACAGTGTGAAAAGTATCAAATCTTGCTACAATACCGGCGTCTTTTGAGGCGGTTGTTACTGCAGGTCTTACGCCAGCGTTTAAATAAGTACTAATTTTTTTAGAAGATATTGGATTTGAAACCACATATTTTAAATTTGGATCGGTTAAGGTGAATTCCTGACCTAAGACGGGCCTATAATTAAAATTTATCCTTGCTTCAAGACGGCTTGAATCCGTAAGTGCATAACCTGGTCTTAAGGATGAAGCAAAATAAATTGGAGAGCCTCCGGGAGTATTTGTGGAAAGAGGGTCAGAAATAGAAGCACCCTGAAGTTCTGTTACAAAACGAAGTTCAGAATTCTTTATAATTTTTTGACCAAGCGTTTGTTTTTGATCCACAACACTTGTTGCAGCACTATCTTGTGTGCTTGCCTGGGCAATTGAAATTGAGGTTGAAACAGCAAGGGCTAAAAGGCCGATTTTAATTTTATTCATAAAGATTAAACTCCTAATCTTAGGTTTAAGTTAATATATGCACTACCTTTTTAAACAGATATTGTCCAGTGTTTTTTTGCGATGTGTCATAAATCTTTATTTAGACAACGTGTTGTTTTACAAAGGGATAATTAAATCCTTCGTAAAAAACACTAACAAAAGCAAGAAAAACAACAAAGACCACAAAGCAAAATACCTGCCAAAAAGACTTATAAAAAATACCAGCAATAACAGTTAGTTATAAATACGGTTCCTGGGTACAGGTGTAAAAGAATTTTTAGAATGTATAAAAAGTATTCAAAAAAACGGCCAGAAATGAGTTTTTTTTGAGTAAAATTAGTTTGGACCTAAATTAAATTAAAATCTACGTCCACCACCACCACCGCCGCTACTGCGGCCTCCTCTGTCACCACGATCACGTCCACCTCTATCGCCGCCGCCACTGCGACCTCCTCTGTCACCACGGTCACGTCCACCTCTATCGCCACCGCCGTCTCTGTCTCCACGATCCCCTCTTGGCGGACGTTCACTTTCCTCGCCACCAGGAAGCAGAACTTTATGTGATAGCCTTACTTTTCCAAATCTATCTATTTCAAGAACCTTAACTTCAATTTCATCGCCTTCCTTAAGATAGTCGTTAACATCGTTCACACGCTCAAGTGCGATCTCTGAAATATGAAGCAGTCCATCCTGATTTGGAAGAATACCTACGAAAGCGCCAAATTCCACTATTTTTTTAACAACACCTTTATAAACTTTTCCAAGCTCAGCTTCAGCTATAATATCCTCTACCATTTTAATTGCAGCTTGTGATGATTTTTCATCAGCAGATGCAATGCTAACGGTTCCGTTATCGTCAATATCGACTTTACATCCGGTCTTGCTGATAATGTCGCGAATCACTTTTCCACCAGAGCCAATAACTTCACGGATTTTTGCAACTGGTACCTGGAGTGTTGTAATTTGCGGAGCAAATGGAGAGAGCTTTACTCTTGGCTCAGATATCGCTTTTGCCATTTCACCTAGAATATGCAAGCGACCTTCTTTTGCCTGGGCCAGAGCGGTTTTCATGATATCACTATTGATTCCTTCAATCTTAATATCCATTTGAATTCCGGTAACACCGTCTTTTGTTCCTGCTACCTTAAAATCCATGTCCCCAAGATGATCTTCATCGCCTAAAATATCCGACAGTACGGCAACGTCTGATGCTTCTTTAATAAGACCCATCGCAATTCCTGCTATTGGTTTTTTAAATGGCGCGCCTGCATCCATTAGCGCCATAGATGAACTGCAAACTGAACCCATTGAAGATGAGCCATTGCTTTCCATCGTTTCGCAAACCACCCTAATTGTATAAGGAAAATCTTTTTCGGTGGGTATCATTGGTGTAATTGAACGTTTTGCAAGGGCGCCGTGTCCAACTTCACGTCTGCTTTGTCCACCCATGCGTCCGCATTCGTTAACACTAAATGGTGGAAAATTATAATTTAGCATGAACCGGCTTTTGGAGTTTTCAAACATTGAATCTACGATTTGTTCATCGTCAGAGGTACCGAACGTTACAACAGCCATAACTTGTGTTTCACCCCTGGTAAAAAGGGAGCTGCCGTGTGCACGAGGTAAGAGCCCAGCCTCAACCGATATTGGTCTTATGTCAGTAAATGATCGGCCATCTATTCTTTTTTTGTCTTTAAGAATCATGTTTCTCATTATTGTATATTTTTGATTCTCAAATAGTGCTTCAATCTGAGCTTCTTTCTTTTGAGCAGCTGAACTATTAGCTTCTTTTTCTTCATCTGATACAAGCGTTTCAATAAGCTCTTTTTTAATTTCACCAAATTTTTTATAGCGCGCAAGTTTTTCCTGCGTTGTTAGGGCCGATAAAATTTGTGAGGTCGATGCAGAAATAACTTTTTGTTTTAAGTCTTCAGGAAATGCAGGAGGAGTTACTTCGCGTTTTTGTTTGCCACACTTATTTTTTAGTTCTTCAATAATAACGGTTATTTTTTTAATTTCTTCGTGCGCAAGCATAATGGCCTCTAACATTTGATCTTCAGGAACTTCATTTGCGCCACCTTCAACCATCATGATGGCAGATTTTGTTCCAGCCACAAAAACATCAAGATCATTATCTGGGGCCTGCAGTAAGTTCCATCCAGGGGCAACAATAAGCTCACCATTTTTTCTTCCAATTCTGCAACCCGCAGTTGGGCCGTTAAAAGGAATGTCTGAAATTGAAAGTGCCGCAGATGCTCCAACAGCAGCTAACATATCAACATCGGTATCCATATCGAGTGATAAAATAGTAGCAACAATTTGAGTTTCTGAACTGAAGCCTTCAGGAAAAAGCGGACGCAGTGGCCTATCAATAAGGCGGGCCGAGAGTGTGGAATCAGCGGATTTTCCCTCGCGCCTTAAAAAACTTCCCGGAATTTTTCCGGTAGCATAAAAGCGCTCACAAAATTCAACAGTAAGAGGTAGAAAATCTTTACTGGTATCTGATTTTTCGGCACAAACTGTAACAAGCACCCTGGAATCGCCAAACCCAACTATCACTGAACCATCAGCTTGCTTTGCAATTTTACCGGTTTCGATTGTTAAAGTTTTACCACCAATTTCACATGAAACGGAATTTACCATTTTTTTCTCCTTATGGTTATTATTTGAACTTTTTGAATTATATTAAAAATAAATATATTTTTGATGTTAATTATTTTCTTAAATTTAGAGATTTAATTAACTTCGTATATCTTCCAGCATCTTCACGTTTTAGATACGCAAGAAGACGTCTGCGCTTTCCAACCATTTTTAAGAGTCCGCGATTGGAATGAAAATCTTTTGGGTGCTTCTTAAAATGTTCGTTAAGCTCTTGTATTCTGTTTGTTAAAAGAGCTACTTGCACTTCTGGTGAACCAGTATCTCCCGTAGCTTGTGAGTACTGGCCTACTATTCCTGCCGTTTTATTTTTTAATGCTATTGTGTTTTTTGACATTTTTCTGTTTTGCCTACTTTTTAATTTCTAGATCATCTAATGATCTACATATTTTCTACACTAATTTATTATGGATCAAATAGCATGGGTTTAAGGTTTGTGTAAAGAACTTATGACGTTATGGAATGTATTAGTTAAAATCAGACAAAAAAGGTCGGAGATGCTTTTTTAGTTTATTAATCATCTGAACTTCGATTTGTCGTATCCGTTCTCTTGTAAGGTTAAACTGGTTGGCAAGTTCCTGAAGAGTTTTGGGATTTTCAGATAGTATCCTGTATTTTAGCAGTAATTTTTCTTTTTTATTAAGGTTCTTTTCAAATTCGGGCAGGTTCTTTTTTAAAATATTAAGAAGTTCTTCTTGTTCAAGTATGGAATCCACACTTATTTTAGGGTCAGCAAGCCTTTCATAACCACTGGAATTTGGGTCATCAGGACTAAGTGGTGTGTCGAGCGAAATTTCACTACCACCACTGGTTAACCTGTTTTGCATCTCGATTATATCTTTTTCCCGTACTTCAAGTTTTTCAGCCAGTAATTTCGGTCCAGCATTTATACCCATGGCCTCAATGCGTTCTTTTTCCCTAATAAGATGGTAAAAAAGTTTTTTCTGAGCCTGTGTTGTTCCAATTTTAACAAGCCTGAAATTATCAAGGATATATTTCAGAATATACGACCTGATCCACCACGAAGAGTAGTATCCAAGTCTTACACCTTTTGTTGGGTCAAATTTAGAAACCGCCTTCATGAGTCCGAGGTTTCCCTCCTGGATCAGATCCATCATATTGGTGTAAAAATTATTGTATTCGTAGGCAATTTTAACCACCAGTTTAAGGTTTGCTCTAATTAGGGTTTTAGCAGCTTTTATGTCGCCATTTTCCTTTAGCTCTTTTGCAAGACGAAATTCCTCTTCGGGTTCAAGTACCGAATAATGTCTAATTTCCTGCATATAGCGCCGCAGAGGATCCAAGTTGCTGACGTATCCATCAGTAGCACTTATTGTTTGGGGCAGCCTTGACTCTGTTTTAACAGGAAGGTTCTGTATACCTTGTTTTTTTCTTGCAGCTTTTTGTGAAAACTTACGGGGACACATAAACACCTTCCCCCCCCATTATGTAAAAAATATTCTTTTTATTTAAGAAAAAAGTCTTTTTATCCTTTTTTCTTACGTTTAAGAATAAGCAGAAGAACTACAGCGGCGCCAATTAATGCAATTGGAATAATTGGTAAACCACCTTTTCGTTTTCCTTGAGTCTGGTCGGATCCACCCTCAGGAGATGCGCCAGGGAACACGGTTCCTTCTGAAATACCCTGCGGAATAGTCGTGTCAAAAAGATTTGATTTTTGTGATTTAACGTTTATTCCGCCTTCTTTTCTGAACACCTTAAGTGTTCTTACCATGGTTTCAAAAATTTTCAGATACTCTGTGTATTTATCTTTGTTGATTGAATATGTAACAAGGACACCAATATCCTGCTTTATGGTCGCAAGATATCTTGTGTAAAAGCCGGGAATTTCTGATTCAAGATGAAGTGAATCAACCCATGAGTGATTATTAATATTAATTGTTTTTGCGTATTTTGGCTCTGATTTAACGGGTTTCCCCTGAACACTTGTATAACTTTTTGGGGCCTTCAAATAAACAAGATACTGATCCAGGCTGTCCTGATCGCCTTTTAATTTTGCAGCAAGCACAATAATGGCATCACGCTTTTTATTTGTGTCTGAACTTTGGCAGACCCATTCTGCTCCTTCAAGGTTACAAAGCCATCCTGGTGGAAGTTCAAACTCGCAAAACTGATTTGCAAATTTTGCGGCATTTGCTCCTGCCGATAAAATAAAAAAACAAACAACAAAAAAACATACTACTGATTTGTTAATTGCTACCAGGTTCGACCTCATTTTTTGCCTCCATATAATTTAATTACTTGATTGGGCGTTTAACTATAAAACCTTCCTCAATCCAAACTTCCTTGTAATATTCCTCAATTTTTAAAGCAGCTTCACTAGATTTTACACTAATAACCTTGGCTCTTGCAATCGTTTCGCTAAGTTTTCCGCCCTCATCGACAGAAAAAACGTCAAAAGTGTCACCCTTTACGACTCCATCAGCCGTTCCTTTATCAATTTTTACAAGATTCAACCGGTCGTTGGCCTTTGTAACGTGGGCCTCCACGCCATAGGGGACGAATCCTTTATTAGAGCGGCCATATTCATCAGGTGTTAGTTTTACGGAGGCACCATCGGGTAGTGGACCCCAAAGAGCATTAAATCCAACCCAGACACTGGTTCCGTGTGGAGCTGAGCTTCCCCAAACACTTTGTTCAAAAGATGCCGTAATACCCATATGCGTTGCGAGTTTGTATCCAATTTTACCACGTAGTGTTAAGAGGTTTGGATTAATTGGGGCCGTAAAAAAACTATTAGCAGAATTTGAATTTGTTCGAAGTTCAGGAAATCCGACACCGTAAGAGCCGTCTGTTTGAAGACTCTGAAGTCCCAAGGCCGAGGCCTCCATTATTAACCCTTTTACTTTTGGTTCATGTTTAATTTCAATTATCCATGGGACTGATTGTGAAAAATTTAGTGTTCTCCATGTGAAACCTGCTCCTAAAATTGCTTTCATCCTACTTGTTTTCCAATTGGCAAGCGGAACATCTAAAAAAGCACCACCAGTAAAATCCAGGCTTCCATCGCCCAAGTAGGGGGTTTTATCGCTTGCGGAAGCGGCGTTATTGTAGGTTGGGATATCTACCTGGCCCTGAAGGTCAATTGCACCGCCGGATTTCCATTCTAAAAACCTGACAGTCATACCGAGAGTCTGATCTGTAAAACCAAAGCGCCTAGCATTGGTTGTTTTTGATTCAACCTGTATGAATGACCAACTGGCTCTACCAAAAAGACTTAATTTTCTGCTTAACCCCCACGATAAAAGAACGTCACTGTTTATTCTTTGATAATTAACAAGTGTAGACGGCTTGAATTTGGATCCAAAATGATCAAAATTTATTTGACTCTGATATCCTCCAACGCTTGGATTTAATAATACAGATTCATAGGGCTGGCGATGATCCTCCCAGTGTTTTAAGAAAAAACCGGCATTTGCCCTGGAACTCAGACTGACGATTACGGTTACTAACAGTATTTTGATAATTTTATTATTCATAGTCTCTCTCTACTCTTCCTGACAAAAATAATAACATAAATACGTTGAAATCAAAGCAAGATTGCCACAGCCTGTCGATGTAACTTGCACAAATTTATACTATATTTTTTTTTATACTTACAGGTTTCACAAGCAACTTTTATACCCAAGTAGGTTTGCGTTTTAGTGAAGATTAAAATATTTGGAATAAAAAGTAAGAAACCTTAATATTAATAATAATATTAACTGGTTGTAGACACAATACGTGGGAACCACAAATGCCAACAAAAACCTACGGCTTGCAATAACGGCTATGTTTAACAAAAAAAACTTTTGGATTAAATTAAAACCAAAAAAACGAAGATAAAAGCCCATAAATACAAGACAATATTTATTGGGTATTAACTGTTCCAGCTTCTGGTTTATATGAACGCCTAACGGGTCTAACTACTTTTCCTGAGCGGATACAGCCAGTGCACACACGAACTGTTTTAGTGTGCCCATTAACAACAGCTTTCATACGTTTTAAATTTGGAATCCAACGGGTTCTATTTTTTTGATTCGAATGGGATACTTGGTTCCCTGTAACAGGCCTTTTTCCACAAAAATCGCACACTTGTGACATATAATAGTGTCTCCTTAAAAACCGACTCACTGTACTTGAGTCGAGACTCATTTGCAAGAGTTAAGATGTGTCGCCATATTTTCATGAAAAAAAAATCAAAATTGGGCTAGAATAACCAGGTGGCCATGTCTATTAAACACACAAACCCTAAAACAAAAAAATTTGCCAGGCGTTTCCCCCTTTTTTTTATGGGCGGGGGGGCAATTACGGTATTGGTGTTTGCGGTGTTTGTTTATTTTGTGGCCGGGGACTTGTATAACTACTCACAAAATGAGCATTTGGGAAAATTGCCTGAAGTTGATGTGGTAGTTTGTCTTGCCGGTGCAAAAGGTAGAATAAAGGCGGCTGGCAATGTATGGTTTAAATATTTACAAAAAACAAATGGTTCGCTGCCTAAACTTTATGTTTCCGGTATGGGTGCAAACGATGCCTGGCGTGCTTTTTCTTTGCAGGTTGATGCGGAGGTTTTAACTTTTCTTAAACCACAATTTGTTGAACTTGAAACTATAAGTACAAATACCAATGAAAATGCACTTATTTTTGCAGAAAAAGCCAGGTTTGAAAATTGGCGAAGCATTCTGCTTGTTACATCCGATTATCATATGAAACGTTCAATATTTATTTTTGATAAAATTTTGAATCGGAATGGAAAAAATTTCAAAATTTACAATTTTACTGTTCAGGGTGTGGAGTTTGATGGGGATAACTGGAGAAGAAATCTTTATGCAGTAAGAGTAACTTTTTTTGAATACATAAAGTGGCTTTATTACCGCATTTTTTGGTGAATAAAAGAGGGATGAGATTTGATAAGCTGAATTCTTTTGGCTCTGATATCCTCAAAAAGTCGAACAATAGCCTTTTTTCTGTGTGATATTGTGTTTTTTTCTTCCAAAGAAAGTTCTGCAAAAGTTTTATCTGATCCCTCAGGGAAAAATATTGAATCATAACCAAAGCCGTTTTCTCCGTGGGGCTCTTTTGCAATGCTGCCCTCTAGTGTTGCGGTTGAGTAAAGTAAAACGCCGTCCATTGAAAGCGCAACACATGTAATAAAGCGGGCCTTTCTTGAGCGTGGCGGTGTGTTTTTTAGTTCGCCAAGAAGTTTTTCAACGTTTGCCTCACTTTGTGTTTTATCTTTTACCGGTTTTGCATATCTATGACTAAGTGGGCCAGGCCTTCCTCCAAGAGCCTCGACCTCAAGACCTGTGTCATCTGCTAAGCATGGGTGCTGCGTAAAGCCTCTTGCACACCGAGCCTTAGCAATAGCGTTATCTAGGCAGTTGTCGTATTTTTCTGATTTATCAAGTGCGTCTATATCTCCAATGATTTCGTTTGCAGCAAGCAGCTCTATATTCGGATATAGAGTCAAAATATCTTGAATTTCTTTATATTTGTGAGGGTTGTTGGATGCCAAGACTATTTGGTTTGTCTGATACATTAAAATATATTTAACTGATTTTATAATTATTAATAGTTAAAAAATAAACTCAAAAAAAAAATTTACTTGTTCCGTTATTGTTAAATAAATTAATATTTTTGTACATTCAATGTACAGTAACTTCTCAAAAACTTACGGCGGATATAGTTTGAAATTGTTGAACTTTTTGT
>CAZQUK010000014.1:16200-19620 GCA_964596435.1 uncultured Oligoflexia bacterium | reverse complement strand
GTAAACGGCGCGAGCGCGCCGGGCGACTTCGGCTTGCTTTGATTCCAGATGCAACCGAAGAAAGTTTGGGAACATTTTTAACACAAAACATTAAACCAAAGAGCCGCGTTAGAACAGATGGATGGACCGGTTACTCTGACACGGCACTTGAAGAGTTCACTCATTACGTTCGGATTGTTGGATCGCAGCCCGCACACAAACGTTTTCCTCACATTCACAGAGTTTTTGGAAATTTGAAAACATGGCTGAACGGTACTCATCACGGCGTTGATCACAAGTATCTTCCGAGTTATTTGGACGAGTATGTTTTCCGCTTCAATCGCCGTCAAACACCCATGGCCGCGTTTCAAACGCTGCTGGGAATTTCCCTCCAGAAAAAGCCATTGACCCTTGAAAACCTACACTGCTGAGTCAACCGAGGAAGCATTTAATATTTATATTAACAGTATCGCCAGAAAAAGCAGACCTTGATATAAGTAGTAAGAATAAAAAAATATATTTAATCTTCATAAAAAAGCATCTCCGTATTAGCAACTGTATTGGTCAAACTACAGTTTTTTTTCGCACGCAGTCAACGCACCAAATGTTCTTTTATTTTAATATCTTATACGTTAAACAAACAGTCACGTTGGACTCAGGCTTATTACCGTTGCGCACGAGCTTCAAGGGGGCCTAGGTCAGATATTCAAATCGCGCCCAAGCTTTGCCTTAATGCTATCAATTTTTGAATTTAACCTGCCACTTTTCCCTTTTCTATAATCAATTTTAATCGAAGTTGATATCCGGTTACAATCTTCGCTCATTTTTTCAAAACATTTTTTTATAACTACAAATACCTCATCCCAACCTCCTTCAAGACAAGTACCCATTGGGTTTAATCGATAAGAAACCCCACTTTTATCAATTATATCAAGTGAACAAGCAACGTATTTACTAACACTCTCGCCTTTATCAAAAGGTGACATACTAAATTCAAGAAGGATATCTTTTTGGTTCTCCATTTTTTTCCCTCATTTCCTCAATTAACTATTAACGTGTAAGCCATAAAAAAAGCCCATCCCACCGTCACCATTAAAATGACAAACACCGCAGTTTTCACGATTTGGCCGCCTTACACTTCCAGCAACTGCAGCAAGATCAGTGTTTGGCTTAGGAAGCCCGTCTTTTTCTTTTGAATATGTGCCCGAGCCATCATGACAAACAAGACAATCAATATTTTCAGAATTTGAAAAATCAAACTTCTTATCACTCCAACCGTACCCGGCATGACATGTAACATAAGAACTCCAGTTGCCCACAACGCTAATGCAAAAATTATTTATCAGATTTTTTTTGCCTAAACGGACAAGCTTCCCATTACGTACCACATCCCCGCTTATCCAAGTCCAGTGGGGGGGTTTCATAATTTCTTTAGATGAATTTTCATGACAATGAAGGCACGCTTTTGTAACAGACTGTGGAGATTCAATTGGTTTTTTAAAATAAGCGCTGTGGTCAAGATGTGGTAGTGTTTTTCCTTTTATTGGATTTATTGGATCTGGGTGGCTTTCTGATGCTGCCATCGCTCCACGAAAGCCTGAAACCAAAAACATAACTGACACTAGTATTAAGAATACTTTATAGTTATTTCCTTTACGCACATTATAATAATTAATCATATTTTGCCTCATTTTATACAATTTTCAATACAGTAAATAAGTTTGCGAAATATTACACCAGTTGGACTACAATAAGCAAACGCATTTTGCCTGGAAACTCGGGGATTTCATTATATAATTTCTAAATTAAAGAAACACCATCAATTTTGAGATTATTATTTTCTAATGACATTAGATCAAAATAAACGCCTGCCTTACAAATAACAATATCACAAATATCATTTTCTTTTACTACTTCACTCATACCAATATTTGTAAATAAAAAGATTGTTGTAAAAATTAAAATTGCAGATAAAATCATCCAATGATTTCCTACGTTTTTTCATCAAACATTCATCCATTATTAACACTTCGTCGTATAATATTTGTCAGTTTCCAGGCTTACGGACAATTAACCCGTGTTGTGTTCTTGTTTATATAGCGTATATCAAAATTTCCAGTTTGAGTGAACCTTCCACGTCTCTTGTCGTAATCAACCAGGATATAATCCTGCTTATTAATGCTGGATATTTTTTTAAGTCTATTGTCCCATGAGTGCGGATTGTTGTGGTAAATACACATACCGGATTTAAATCTTGGCTCAGGTGAACAAGCAGATGTAAGTATCATAAACACCAAAAAAACCAGCATAAAGCATATTTTTTTCATAATTAAACAGTGAATGAATTATTTACTTTTAGCAATAAGTATTTGGTTTCTGGATTCTGAAGTAAACGCACTTCCTTTATGACAACCAAAACGCTTTATGACTTTAAAACCGTTATAATCTAAAAGCGCCATTAATTCCTCTGGGAAGTAAATCCTTAAATAAAGGTGTTTTTTTACTTCACGCGGTTTGTCCTTAAAATTAAAATACCACAATATGTGATTAATCTGAGTTGTCTTATCGTAATGCACTATGGTTTCTGAAACCTTCAAACCTAAATTTTTATAATTTTTTAATCTTTTATGTCCATAACGCCGCTTGGGATCGCGGACCAAAAACTTTAAATCCGGATTAAAAATATCTATAATAAATAATCCGTTTTTCTTTAAATGTTTCCTTACAACAGCAAAGCACTTTTGTGCGTCCTTATAACTGTACATATGTAAAAAAGCATTAAAGGGGATAATTATTGAATCATACTTTCTTTTTAGATTAAAGGTTCTAATATCGCGTCTGAAAAAAGAATATTCACCCTTTAGCACTTTTGCTTTTTTCTTGGCGGCAGTTAAAAAAATATTTGAAGAATCAATTCCTGTATAGTCAAAACCAGCTTCAATAAGAGGGATAGCCACCCTACCTGTTCCACAACAAAGCTCAAGAACAGATGGTCCGGCTTTCTTGCACCATTTTTTCCAAAACGCAATATCCCAGCTTAAATTAAACATTGAATCATAAAGAGCCGCATTATAATAAAAATCGTGTGTTTTCGCTCTTAATTTCTTAGGCATAAAATTACTGGACAACCTCAAAGCCCGCACTTTGCCAGGCATTAATGCCACCTAACATATTAAAAATTTCCAAAAAACTTGCGAGTTCTAGAATTTTTGCGGCACGCTCACTTCTTCTGCCAGATCTACAATAAATCATTACTCTTTTATACATATATTCCCCGATTTCATCTATTCTTGATGAAATCTCATCAACAGGAATAAGTGTTGCGTTTCTTAAATGTCCAGCCTCAAACTCCTGAACTGTTCTAACATCAAGAATTAGAATTTCTTCATTATCGGCTTCTGCTTGTTCAATAATATTCCGAAATTCGCTGGCTTTAAGATC
>CAZQUK010000014.1:15823-16190 GCA_964596435.1 uncultured Oligoflexia bacterium | reverse complement strand
TACAACACAGTTAATAAAACCATCTTGCAAACAACAGGCAACACAATCTTTGTTAAAATATAAAAAGTTCACGGACAAAAAGCCCAAAAGCATTAAAACAAAATAAACTAATTTCTTCATAAAATTCCCCTTTTCATCGAAAAAAAAGGGGGGGGAAATAAAACCTGTACAAAAAAAATTTTAGGCGTTCAAATACTTTTTGTTTTTTTCTTACGAACCCAGAGCGTTTTTTCAATTTCTGCAATAGCAGATCCATCCTTGCTCTTAACCGTAACACAAAAAACCGGCTCATCTTTTCCATTAGAACTTACTTTTTCAATAATTTCATCAACTCGGTCCTTTGAAATATGAAACTTTGCAAAAAGGT
>CAZQUK010000014.1:7840-15813 GCA_964596435.1 uncultured Oligoflexia bacterium | reverse complement strand
CCCTTGCCAGGTCTTAAAAATTTAATATTGGCAGCTTTGTCCCAGACCTCATAATCGTGCCCCATTTGCTCCATAAGAATTAATGCAAAAAATGGGTCACACATAGAGTAAATCGAGCCTCCAAAATGTGATCCAAAATAGTTTCTATTAAAAAAAGAAAGTTTAAGTCTGATTGTAAAGCTTGAAAGATCAGGGGCTACCTCATGCACCTTAATACCTGCGCCAAGGTAGGGGGGATAAAAACTTAGCAGTTTTAAAACAGATCGTCTAAGCCATCCGGGCATATCATCAATTGCAAGATTTCCAAACCTACCCATTAAAATGCCCCTATTAAAAAGTCAGTAGAACACTCATAAGCGTTAATTTAAAAGCATAATAATTTAAACTTAATTATATTTTATAAATTACATTTCAAAGCGAAGACCAACAAAGATGTTCTCGCCTTTAATGCTAAAATCTTTTTTACCCTCAAGACGCGTCCACTCAGCAAGAACGTATACTCTTGAAATACCAATATCTTTGTACAGTTGTTCACTATTCTTTTTGTTAATATTGCTTAAATAAATCCATGCACCAAAGCTATAGCCGCGAGTTAACATGTCACGGGTTCTTCCGCCTCGTTCACGAATTCTCCATGTTTCCATATTATAAGAGGCTGTGGGTACAATAAACTGGTTATCAAAAAGTAACATCTGATATCTGGCCTGAAGTCCCAAGGCGCCGGCAAAAGCCAAGTCCGAATTTTGCATATAGTTACCATTATCCGCCGGATGAATTTGCATTGACGGGCCAGCGCCAATAATTCCAAAATATGGGATTTTAATAGGTTGATACTCAACACGCAATGTATAGGACCCAAGTTTTATTTTTCTATTCTCTGCCTCAAAAGTTAAACTGCCCATTGCTGAGCTTGAAGCAAGAAGGTCCACAGCAAAATTATTTTTTGCATTTGTTCTTTTTAAAATTTCATCTTTTGAAACTGACGAAACCGAAGCGGCGTTTGCCACAACTTCTGTTAGCAAAAAAACGATTACTGCTGCGGTTACAATAAGATTAATTTTCCTCATAATTTGCATCTCCTTACCTTAAGGCAAAAACACTCTTATAATGCCCGATTGTTTTAGTCAACCTAAAAACGCCAGACACATTTTTCTTATATTATTGACCACTTAGGGCCATTTTACCACATATTAGTTAGACATTATATAATTTATGTATAAGACTATATGTTAACACAGGTAAGAGTAACTTAATTAAAAATTTCACTCTGGCATAAAGCGCCCCTTGTTGAAATTTTTTTGTATCTAGCTTTTACTGTCGTTTTTAAGAAGTTACCAGGGAAGCCGCTAAAGTGAAGATAAAACTTATTAATAAACCACTGTTTTTTTTGATTTTATTACCGCTTTTGGTGGCTTGTGGAACTGTAAAACCTTGCACAGATGCCGGCAACGTTAAATGGTTTAACCCCATTAAGGGTGACAAATGGTGTAAACAAAAAACCATAAAAGACGAGGCCGGGAATGAAAAAATTATTAATCATGGGCCCTACAAAATAAAACGCGCTAACGGCAGCATCGCCCTTGAGGGTGAATTCTACTACGGTGAAAAAGACGGACTTTGGACAGAATACAACGAAGAAGGTATGGCAGTACGCAGAGTGTTTTATAACAGAGGCATTGAAAACCTTCCATCAAAGAAAATGGAAGAAAAAGAAGAGTCAAAAAAGTAAAAGGCTCCTGGCGTTAAATTCATAATTTGTAATAATTGCAAAAAAACCATTTTTGCTCTCAACACGCTGTTTAATAAATGATTTACAAAGGTATAGATTGCAATATCCAAGTGCTGCCATTAAAATTTTTATTACATACAATTATAGTAATCATCAAGGATTTCTTATTAATGACGCATCGTTTTGGTTATTCCAAAATAGCAACCCCGGGAGATTTCGTATGAGCGGACTAGTTATATACACGTTTGTAATATTTATATTTTCAGTAATTGCCATATTTTTTATTTTAAAAATAAGAAAGCTCAAAAAAGAAATCAGTGACCTTAAAAACGAAAAAGAACAACTCCAGGGTGAATACCGCGAGCTTTCTTCTAAGTATGACGATTCTCAAAATGAAATTGTAAAACTAATTAAGGAAAAACAAAAACTTTCAGCCGAAAAAGAGGAATTTTTAAATGCACTTGTGGGTTCAAAAAAAGATTCCTCAAACCTAAGGGATGAGATTACGCGCCTAAAAGACGATATAAAAAATCTAAACCATGAAATCAGAATACTTAATGAAGAGGATATTAAGGGGCTTCAGGACAAAATAAGCGAACAGAAGGCCCAAGCTGATGAGTTAAAGAACAAACACGCTGAAGCAATTGAAACCATCAACAAAAAGCACGAAGTCGATATTACAAACCTGAATACAGTTATATCCCAAAGAGATGGTCAAATTGATCTTCTTGAAAGTGATATTACGCTCTCAAAACAAGCAATTAATTCCTTAATTAAGGACACAACTATCGACCTAAGTTCATTTATCGAAAACCTAGAGCAAACACTAAAAGAAGGGTTTCAGGCCGAAAATGTTCTATTCAGCTTTGAAAGAAACATCGACATGAGTAATATTTTCTTTTTTGAAAGAAAGCATAACAAAAGCTCTGAAACACTAATTCAAAACATATGGGATGACTACAGAAAACAACGCAAAAAAGATGGCACAATAAATGGCACCAATTACAGTATTCTCATGCACGAGACTATAAGTTCAAAAACCCCAACACCTGCCGGAATAATTGCAGTTTCAAACCCAAAAAACAAAGATATTATTCAATCAAGAATTGCTAATATTGCATCTTATCTTGAAAAAATAACCCTTTTTATTTACAGAAAAAAATTATCAGAAACGGTCCCAATTCTTATTGATAACATCACAGAAAAACATGTTTTCAAGTCAGCAAGCAGCATTGAGGCAGGCAAAGATTCCTTCAGAACCCTTTGTGGCGAACTAACAGACTTTATACAAAATCAGACCAAAATAAAAGCCAAACATTTTTACTGTAATCTTCTTAATGAAACATTCGAATATAATAACGCAACACCCGACGAGGAATATCAAAAACTTAAACTCACATTTGAACAAACAAGAGAATACTTAATAAACAATCATCCTGAAATAAATGCACAAGATGATGCAATAAATATCGGGGAAATTGAAAATCTAAGACGTTCAATCTGCCAGGACCTGATTAAAAAGCTCACACCCGAGGAAAAATCTAATAACTTACTTAATTTTCCCTTAATACTTTTTGATAATGAGCATTTTGTCACAATTGGTTTCATTTCTTTTGAAATGGAAACCGATATGAAACTTAGAAATTCAGATAAAGAGTTTATTTACTTTGCGTGCAGAAGAATAGACAAGGCTTTCTTGCGTTTTATTATTAAAGCCACTGAAATCAGTAATGGTTTTTCAGAACTTTTAACTAAATTTGAAGAAAATTTTGAGTACACATGGCTCGTTTTTAATTCATCACAAAAATGGTTTCCCGACCCACAACGGCAGGAATTTTGTAAAAGATCAATAGAGACCCTTGAACACCTATTAACATACGAAAAAATCACGCCATTCAACGAAAATGAAATTAAAGTAATTCCCAAATACATTAAGGATTACCTTAATACCGCAAGCGATCCTGATTACGAAAAACTTGCTATAATCCTCAATATTTTAACCGAAAGCAGCGAAGTAAACAGGGGCTATGCAATTAGATTTGGGAACTACATGGCAAAAGGCATGTATGAACTGCTCTACACGGGCAAGGATGTCCACCAAAAATACCTGCCACTTGTTGAAAAATGTATTGAATACGACAACGAATACCTTATGGCAATGATTGCTGGAACATTAAGACGGTTAATTAATGCAAAATCACTCGATGCTCTTATTGATTTGCTTTTTACCAACAGAAACAAATTAAAGTATTATGGTTTCAGTCACGTGCTAGATAAACGTTTTGTAAAGGCCTACACCAACGGCATGGCCATAACGAAATGGTCCAAGCACAAAAAAATCAAGGAACTTTATGAAATAATAAAAAAAGATTTTGTTAACGATGCAAACCTCAAACAAAAACTTCTCGATATCTCTAAATCTAATTCCAACAGGAGCCTAACCATCGACATCGACAGGTTAGCGCGCGAAGTTCCAACTTGTGCAAATGAAATTCAACTATCCGAAGACGAACTCTTAAATCTGATTAAAAAAACAATAAACACACCGACTGAAGAGTTGAAAACCGAAAAAATTCTGGCAAAAGGAAAATTTCCGGATGCAGTCAAAACCATACCAATAAACAGCCCAGGAAAAGGGCTATTTTTTCTGATACAAAAAGGCACCGAAAACTCAAGTCTTCCAGAGTTTATAATTATTTCTGCAAAGCGCGATTACAATAAGAATTCTGATGAGGTTGATAAATGGATTAAATCAATAAAATACAGCGCTGTAAAACTTGGTTACTGGCCAAAAGGCAAAGTGTAGTATTTTAACAAATACCCCTTTA
This sequence comes from uncultured Oligoflexia bacterium, assembly GCA_964596435.1. GTDB lineage: Bacteria > Bdellovibrionota > UBA1018 > UBA1018 > CAZQUK01 > CAZQUK01. The sequence continues at coordinate 11,256 of CAZQUK010000014.1, read as the reverse complement.
ACACCGCCAGCACAGGGGGTATTTACCCCAGACTCTTTCCACCTATACCGAAGTTTTCTCCCGGCACCTCATCTATGCGTACATAAACATATTGAGCGGGTTTGCCAGTCACCTCAACCACAACTTTTGTAAGTTTCTCAATTAGTTTTTCTTTTTGGTCCTTATTCAGGGAGCCTACATTTTCAATTGTCACTATCGGCATATTGTCCTCCATTTTCTATTTTAAAAACCATATCCAACACCAAAAGAAACGCTTTGTGATTTCGCTGTTATTGTCTGAATAACCAATTTTAAATTGGAATAATCAAGGCTAAAAGATAAGGTTTTTTCTTGTCCAATGGGTATAATCCAACCTGTTCCTACTGCAATTTCTCTGTTTCCTTGCGGACGAAATTTCCAGTTAGCCAGTATCGGAGAATATTTAAAATAAAAAAATATGCTATTATTGTCGTTAAGTGTTTTTCTTAAAACAGGAAAAAACTGGGGTCCCAAAAGGTTTGAAAAGCCAAAACTATTATTAGTAACAAACATTGTCATATAGTAAGCACCAAGCATAATACTCATTTGCCATGGTTGTTTTATAAATTGTGGTTTTATACCCAACCTTCCGTTAATTCCTAAAAATCGTACAGTAAGTTTTTTATTATTTGCCCACATGGGCATAACGTTCATATAGGAATTTGCACCGAAATCCCAATATTTAGAAATGTAATAAAAAAAACTAATTTTTGGAGAAAGCATTATGGCCTTATACGCAGCCTTGCCTGTTTGAGCATATTGCAGAAATGTTGCCCCTACACCTAGATTTAAACCTAAGGATTTTTCCTCCTTAAATTTAATTATTTTTGAACTAATTAAAACCTCAAAAGCCTCTTTTTCTTTTTCACCCTTCGGACCAAGGGCTGTCATATAAATAACGTTTTTGGCCCTGTTTGTTTGAAATTTTATTACAAAATAAGGGTCCTCACCTTTTTTTTCTTTAAGATCAAGTTTTCTTTTTCCACAAATAAGCCGCCATCCTGGCCTTTGAAAATTTCCGTTTAAATACACCCTATAAAACTGGCTTTGAGAAGTATCCTCATCCATTTTAAGTGCGCGAAGGTATTGTGCATTAAAAGAAAGACCATTTATTTTTCCAGAAGTTGGAAGATGATTAACTTTTACAGCATAAACATCCGAACTGGAACGGGCAGAAACACGTGCTTGAACAAGTATAAGCAGTAAAAAATAAAAAAACATGTTCGTATACAATGCATAACATCTCATTTTAAGTGTCTTATTATAACTCATTGTAACAATAAATAAAATATAATGCCTTTTCCATAAAAAATCCGTCAGCTTTTTTGATTTTCAAGATATAATAAAAGGTGCAATGCTTAAATTAATATTTTTTATTTATCTAACACTCATAATCACAGCTTGCTCCTCAGCCCCAAAAACTCAAAAACATTTAGTATCGCAAATTATATCTGACTCTCTTCGCGTAAGGCGCACCACCACCCCGCCCACTGACCCTAAAGTTGGTCCAGGTGGTCCTGACTACAAAGCAGACCCAAAAACTAAAACGGATTTTGAGTGCAAAAAACCACAGACTCTTTATGAAAATCTTGACTTAACAAACATACAAAGCTGCCTACAATCGATTACAAAACCCATCCAAGTAAAATATGTCCTCGATTTTACCCATACTCCATCTTGGAAACTGGATATTAATAAGGACATCCAGGTAGTTCCCCCAAAATGTATTCAAAAATATCTGTCAATAATACCCGTACCACGCGAAATTTTTTTTCAAACGTATTCAAATAATGGGAGTTTAAATTGTTATTCATCATTTATTGATACAAATGCCGATCAGTTTTTGGGCGCCAAAGTATCTTCAAAAAACGGGTTTGAATTGAATATTGTTTTTCCCCTAACCCCTAGCCCTCAAAAGAAAAATGACATCAAGAGGCACCTGATTTCCTGGAGCATGGCTCCATTTTGGTCAGAAGACCCGGCAAATAGTGAAAAAAATGTAATAAGCTCGTTGTATGTACCAGAAAGTATTTGCTCAAAATGCCTTGGAAAAGAATATTTTGAAAACATTGAAAAAACCTTCTCCTCAAAAACCAAAGATAACCTTTTATCCCAGCAAACCAACGAGACAAGAAACACATTTCTTAAAATGCGCAATGAGCAATTAAAACTATGGCCCCCAAAAGAAGGTGTATATGACGAGGTTTTTCCTGAAACTCCGCTATCACCGGATGAATCCGATTTCTTTTTGGATGAAGAAGGATCAGGTACAAAAATCGATACACTTGAATCACAGGTTGATGAAAACGAAGAGAGTAATTATCAAGAATCTGAGGATTTTTTATCAAAACCCGATGAATCCGATATCGACGCACTTAAAAAGCAAAAGTAAGCATCTTGATAATAAATTAATTTTCGGCTATGGTCCCGGACATGACAATTGCAATAATAGTAAGTTGGGTACTGGTAGCCCTTTTAACTGGTGTAAACGTATTTATTTTCCTAAAACTCAGAAAAGCCAGTCTTCAGATGATGAAAATGGCGGCTCCTGGGGCAAAAAATATGAATGAGGCCATTTCTCAAATGATGGGAATGATGCAAGGCCTTGGTGGCGGCGGACGCGGCGGAAAACGGGGCGGCATGCCGCAAGGAAATCAGCTTCAAGAAGCCATGAAAATGCTAAAGCAAATGCAGGGCAAATAACACCAAAGCTATTACATAACAGTACACAAAAATAGTTTCTAACCATAAGTTTTATTTCGATAATTTGTTGCTTGACTAATTCTTGACTGATTATGTTTAGTATTATACAACCCTTCTTGATAAAAAATTTTTAGATCTAGTATTATGAATAAAAGATATAACACCACACAGGCCATTTGCTTATTTTTAACTGTTTTATTTTCAGTAAACATCCCGAGCCTAAAAGCCAACGCTTCGCTTAATACAATTTTAAGTCTTACAATCCCAACCGTGATTTTTAACGAAAAAAACGAGGTTATCCCGTCACAGTTTGCAAATACAAATCAGGTAAACTGGAAACTCTTGAGTTCTAAAAACAACTCACAACACAAAGGTGTCGGTTCAATTTTGAAATACAATTTATACCAGACGTGCACGGGTAGTATTATCGATGTGGGTGGCAGTATAAATTCTCCGGTTTACCTTCTAACGGCCGGACACTGTTTTTTGTCAAACGATTCAATATGGTTGAACTTACCTTTTCAAGGTTCATTTAAGACCAGTAATTTTTTTGATTCAAAAAACCCTCTTATTATTCCTTTTAAAAAAATTATTTATGCAACTCAAAAGCTATCAGATATTGCAATTGTGGAGCTTGACATAAGTTGGCAAAAACTTACATCCTTTGGCATCGTGGGGCTTGAATTATCCAATCA
>CAZQUK010000014.1:0-7830 GCA_964596435.1 uncultured Oligoflexia bacterium | reverse complement strand
AATCAAGATTTCCTCATATCAAAAAACGCAACCATTATTGGAACAGCATTAACAACCGCAGGAAAGGGTATTTCAATAAATGACAAATATTTAAGATCCACAAGTTGTAACATTAGCGGTCAAAGATATTCATACCAAACATCGGGTACGGACACTCTGCTCCAGGAAAATCAGTTATATGGGCACTGTTCACTTGCAAAAGGCATGTCTGGCGGACCTTGGCTTTTTAAAAATAAAATCATAGCAATTTCAGCCGCAACCTCTGAAGAAGAATCCAATAATCTCCCACTTGGCTTAGAATGTGGAAAACTTGATTTTTGCGGTTTAACCTTTGGAACACCCGTCAAACAAATCAGTTCATGTTTTAATTCTGAAGGAGTTTTTGATATTGATTTACCAAATTGTTTACTCGAAAAACCCTGCTACGAATGCATGGCGGCCCCCGCTAGCATTAATGAAAATGATTGCGTTTCATGTCTTGAAAATCAATGCGAAAAAGGTATTGGTTCTAAATGTTTCGATTTGGCCGATTCTCATGAACTCCAATCAAAAACAGATAAATCCAATGAGCTTTTAGAAATTAGCTGTAATTCAAAAAGGCAATTTAATCCGGCATGCAGTAAGATAGGTCAAAATTTTCTAAATATGTATCACCAAACAGAAAGCCCTTATTACCTAGAAAAAGCAAAGTACTATCTTAATATTAGTTGTACAAACGGCAACACCTCAAGCTGTTATAATCTTGCAAACCTTTTACCAACCACCGGACAGTCAACAAACAAAATAACACTTCACATTATTAACTGTATAAAGAACGGGTATACATCATCTTGCTCAGAAATAACGGGGTACCAAAAACTATTTCAAACCGATGAAGATCAGATTCAATACATAAATGCGCTTAGGGTTGGCTGTGCCGGAGAAAATGCTTTTAGTTGTTTCAAATTGGGCGACTTTGTCTCCAGTCTTGACTCCACAAATAATACCTTAAAAGCTGAAGAAGCATTTGCGCTTGGATGTGAAAAGAGCGAACAAACATATAGCATTAAAAACTGTTTAAAACTTTCTGAACTTTTTGATTTAGGACAAGGTGGTACAACCCTATCATCCGAAAAAGCCAGCTTCTACGCACAAGAAGCAATGCTCAGAGCCAGTCATTTGTGCCAAAATAAAAAAAGTGGATATGCCTGCTTTTTAATGGCAGACATTTTAAGTAACCCAAGCTCTCCATTTATACAATCTTCAGCTACTGTTGCCCTGGAATATTACAAACTTGCTTGCCAATACGGGTTTTCAACCGGGTGTAAAATAGCTATTTCAAAAAAGCAAAAAAAGAAATCTAAAACTAATTAGCCGTTTTGTAAAAAAGCTTTTTTAGAAAAGCTGATACATCATCAAGTATGGCAATTGAAGCCGGAAACACAAATACCGTTAAAAGTGCACCAAAAAGCACACCCCAACCAAGCGCCATCGCTATAGGTAAAACAAACGGATCAGAACCGCCCAAACCGTAGGCTGTAGGGAGCACACCACACACAGTTGTTATCGTGGTTAAAAATATTGGGCGAATTCTTGCTCTTGCAGCAGCAAAAATACTTTCCCATCTACCCTCGCCACGATCTCTTTCTTGATTAACGAAATCAATAAAGATAATGGCATTATTAACAATAACGCCGGCAAGAGCCACTATTCCAAGCATTCCCAAAAAAGACAGCGGCAAGCCATGTATCAAAAAACTCCAGACAACAGAAATAATACCAAGAGGAACCGTGAGCAAAATAAGCAGTGGCTGCAAAAGGCGCTTGAATGTTATTATTAAAACAAGAATTATCCCAATAACCGCAAAAATAAAAGCCCTAGCCAAAGACGCCATCCCTTCTTTGGTATCCATAATCTCGCCCTCAAAATCTATAGTTACCTGTGGATACTTCTTTCTTAACTCCGGCAATTTTCCCTTTAATATTTCATTAACTTCTTTTGACGTTATTACTTCGGTATCAACGCCAGAAAAGACTTCAATTTCACGTTGGTTATTTAAATGCGAATAAAAAGCAAGTCCTTGCTCCTTAAATCTTTTTGTAACCCTATCAAGAGGAATAAGATCACCTCTGGGGTTTGGTATTAATAATTCTTTTAGAGTTTGCTCACGGCTTCTGTTTTGCTTGGGCAAAAGGACGCGTACAGGTATTTCCTCATCCAGCCTATTAATGTTTGTTGCAATGATCCCTTCAAACGCACCTCTTACTGTATTCCCAATTTGTGCAACCGATAAAGATGCCGCCGCTGTTTCTGCAGGTTTAATATTTAAATGAATCTCCTCCTTGCCTATTGTGTAGCTATCCTCGACATCAAAAACACCATTTATTTTTTTTAGAGCTTCTTTTAGTTCATTTGCAGCAGGAATAATTAGTTCATATTCTTTGGCGCGAACACTCACGCTTACAGCTTTTCCAACCGGAGGGCCACCATGAATTTCTGAAAAAGCAATTTTAACAATACCTGGAGGTTTTCCAAGTTTATTTCTTAAAAACTCAGTTATATCTTTCGAGCTTCGTTTTCTGTCCTGTGCCGGAGTTAAAAATACCTTTAATAAAGCATATTCACTTCCTCGCTTGGTGTTGGGGTCGTTTGGGTCCTGTTGTTGAATTCCAACCGTTGTCTCATAATCCTGAAGCTCATCTTTTGGGAGTTTTTCAATTTCTTTTTCAATGGGTTTAAGAATAGTCTCCATTTGCAGTAATGTTGTTCCAACCTCAGCTTCAAGTTTAATCATAAATGTTTCAATCCCGCCTGGAGGGAAAAGAACAAACTTCATACCAAACGAAGCTATTGCAACGGATCCGATAAAAAGCGAAACGCCGCCCGCCAAAACAAAATATCTATGTCTTAATGATTTTTTTAAAATTGTAATATATGAAGGAACAACCCTTTTTTCCCATATGCGCCCGGTAAGGCGCAAAAAACTGCCTATAAAATTGCGCCTTTTCACACTGTTTCCGTTGGTTTCCTCGTTAAACCTGTTTCTATCTATTTTGATCCACCTTCCAATATGATGTGGAAGAACAAAAAATGCTTCAAAAAGACTAACACCTAAAGCCACAATAACACCAAGTGGAATCTGCCAAATAAACTTTCCCATGATACCCGTCATAAAAAGCATGGGTAAAAACGCAATAATTGTAGTAAAGACTGAAGCTGTAACTGAGCGCCAAACTTCCTGGGTCCCTTTTACAGCGGCCTCACCTGGAGGCATACCATTTTCCATATTTCTAACACAGTTATCCGTAACAACCACAGCATCATCAATAAGCATTCCGCTTACAATTATAAGCCCCATCATGGAAATCAGATTAATGCTCAAATCAAACATCTGAAAAATTATCATTGCACCAAGAAATGAAAAAGGAATTCCAAGAGAAACCATCATGGCAACTCTGAACGGTAAAATTAATGATAGTACTAAAAGAACAAGTGATAAACCTACAAGAAGGTTATTCGACAAAACACCTAAACGTCTTTTAACAAAATAAGAAAAATCATTTAAATAATGAATTTCAGCATCTTTTCTCAGTGTAGGTTTAAATTCCTCAACCCTCTCTTTTACCAAATCCACAAGTTCAACTGCATCTGCAGTTTCTTTTTTTAAAATTGTAAGATTTAAGGCAGGAAGTCCATTTGTATGGTTAATAACGGTAGTTTTTTCCAGATCATAAAAAACATTAGCAAGTGCACCCACCTGAATCATTTCTCCATACTCGTTGGCACGAACCACTGTTTTTTTAACATCATCAATATTTTCAAATTCCCCGGAGGTTCTCACAACACGTTCAAATTGACCTTTATTTATCTGCGAGGCCTCAAGAGATCCCGCGGGTATTGCATAATTCTGCTGTTTAAGGGCCCTGACAACATCGTCAAGTGATAATCTTGCCCGAGAAAGTTTTCTAGGATCAACTTCAACCTTAACTTCAAGTTTCCGCTCACCCCTGTAAACAACTCTTGCCACACCTTTTACATCGCGCAATTTTTCCTGCAGGTCCTTTGCAATTTCACGAAGTTCGATATCTGATAAGTTTCCTGCAATGGAAACTTGAATTATAGGCATCTGTTTGGATTCAATTACCATCGCTTCCGGTTCCTCAGCACCATCCGGCTGCGAAAACCTGTTTATAATTTCATCAATATCATCTTTTGCTTCTTTTTCAGTCGTTTGATCAGGGTCAAGTTGCACAACAATAGAACTTCTGCCATCAATAGAAGTTGAAAACAGCTTTTTTATTCCATCAAGTTCCTTAAGATCCTGTTCAAGTGGATTTGTAATAAGTTTTTCAACTGTTTCTGCTGCGGCACCTGGATAAATAGTAGAAACCACTATTGTATCAAACGTTACATTTGGAAAAACTTCGCGCTTTACTTGAAAAAACGAAACAATACCTATTCCAATTACGGCAACTGTAAGGATATCTACAAATACCCCTTGTTTTGTAAAATACTCAATCAGGCGATTCATAAATTACCCACATATTCTTTTATTACGCTTCGCAGTTTTCTGACCCGCCAGGCTGCTATTCGCTCCTCCACCTCATTTTGTGAAAGTGAAAGCTCAGCTTGCGTAACATCGTCGCCTGCCTGAATAACCGTCATTAACGGAATGCGTCCGTATTTAAATCTTTCAGTTTCAAGTTCAAAACGGGTTTTTTGTTGTGTTACTGATTTTTCTAAAAGCACTCTTGATTCACCCAGTTTGAATAGTAATGAGCATGTATTTATCCAATTTGTTTTAAGCAGATCCCTCTCCTGAAAAAGTAGTGCTTCACTGCGCTCAAGCTCGGCATGTTTTTCCCTTAACTTGGCTTTTGCCGCAAACCTGGAAAGAGGCATCTGCAACTGCAAACCCACAACCCATGTTGGATAATCCAGTTTACTTACTTCCGAATAGGGACCGGTTAACTTATCCTCATCAAGTGCCTGACTTGAAAGCGACCCAATTAATTTTAACTGGGGTCTCAGTCCATCATCAGCCACGTTGTAATTCAATTCGGCTGATCTTAAGGCTAAATCGTATTTCAATACTCTGTTTGTTTTTGTAGGAATTGTTTTAGAAAAGTCACCTGGGTTTCCACACAAACCCCTTGCAGAAGTTATAGGGTCATCAAGCTCAATTGGAACAAGTGCCGGATCAACCTGAAACCATTCCGGCCCCATTTTAAGCGAAGTAACAAGCCCACCCCAGCGATCATCGAGTAACTGTTTTGCGCTCAATTCTTTTGTTTTAAAAAAATTAAGTGCACTTTCCGCCTGAAGTAAATCCGGTTTTTCGGCTGTTCCGCGTTTAAGTTTAATTTGAACAAGATTTAATAAACGTTCACGTCTTTTTAAATTTTCCTCAGCCGCCCCTGATTGAACCTTGGCAAGCCATGCTCCGTAAAAAGTCTGCACAACGCCAAGCACCCAATCCTCAACAGTGTCGTCATATCCGGCCTGTAAAGATTCAGACTGTAGTTTTCCCGCCTTTTTTCCTTGTCTTAATGAGTATCCAAAAAAATCCTGCCAAAGATTCTGTTGCAAACTGATTGTACCTTTTGCCTGATAATAGGATTTATCCTTAAGCCCCAAGGAAGACGCCATTGCTGCACTTGCAGCGCTCGTGGCAGATGAAGAAGACGCCGTCTGACTGCTGCTGGTCTCATATTCTGCTTTAGTATAACTTTGAGCAAGATCAAGCTGAACTAATGTACCAGTTTCAAAAAGTGTATTTGTACCAAGAGAAAAATCAGAAACGGTTGTCTTTGATGGATTAAATAAACTTAAGGACTCTTCCTTCGCACTCGTTCTGTTTCCTTTAAAATAAACATTCCAGTCCATACTAGCTTTTGAAAGCATTTCAGGAACATCAATATTATACTTTATTGAGCGCACCTGCCTGAAACCATCAGAATATTTAATTGATTCTGAAAGAACGTAATCTAATGTTACTTTTTTCCCCGGAAGGGAATTCAAAATAGATAAATCAAATTTAAAGTTATCAAGAGAAAATGCTTTAGTTTCAAACACGATAAAAACAAAACAAAAAACAAAACCCAGTTGACGCACATACCCACGAAGCATTATATATTTTCTCCTGAAATTTCCATAAATATCTAACAAAAATTGCATGATTGCAGTATTAAAGTGAATTTAATTCACAAAAAAATATTCTTGGATAATATGGTTTATTTGGTATGTAATAAAAAATCTTTCTGGAGAAAGTTTAAGTGGAATTAATAAACATGACTAACAGCAATAAGGACACAAACAAAATGAAATCAAACATTAACTATAAAGTTTGCAATGAGGCAATGAACGACCTGAAAAAATTTCAGGAATTGGCCAGATGGGGCCGCCAGGAAATTATTCTGGCTGAAAAAGAAATGCCCGGCCTTATGGCGCTTCGAAAAGAATACGGAAAATCCAAACCACTAAAAGGTGCCCGTATTGCCGGTTGCTTGCACATGACAATTCAAACTGCCGTACTAATCGAAACCCTTCAGGCGCTCGGAGCCGAAATCAAATGGTCATCCTGTAATATTTTTTCAACACAGGACCATGCCGCCGTAGCAATTGCCGCAGCAGGTGTCCCTGTTTTTGCATGGAAGGGCGAAACAGAAGAAGAATTCTGGTGGTGCATTGAGCAAACCATTACCGGTTGGGGTGCGCAAGGATACAACTTAATTTTAGACGACGGTGGTGACCTAACCAACGTTATGCACAAAGATAAATTTTCAAAAGAAATGAAACAGATTATTGGACTGACTGAGGAAACAACAACAGGTGTACACAATTTAGAGCGCCTTCATTCAAAAGGAAAGCTTAAATGTCCTGCTATTAACGTTAACGATTCTGTAACAAAGTCAAAATTTGATAATCTTTACGGTTGCCGTGAATCACTTGCTGATGGAATCAAACGCGCAACTGACATTATGGTCGCAGGAAAAATAACTCTTGTTGCCGGTTATGGAGATGTTGGAAAAGGCTGCGCGCAATCAATGCGTGGTTTTGGTGCTAGAGTTTTGATTACAGAAATTGACCCTATTTGCGCACTTCAAGCCTCAATGGAGGGGTTTGAAGTAGTAAACCTTGATGATGTTGCCTCATATGCCGACATATTTGTAACCACAACAGGGTGTTGTGACATCATCACAGAAAAACATTTTAATAAAATGAAGGATAGCGCAATAGTATGCAATATTGGGCATTTTGATGTTGAAATAGATATGGCGTGGCTCAACAAAAACTCTAAAAAAGAAACCATAAAGCCACAAGTGGATAAGCACACCCTTGCAAACGGCAACAGCATTATTGTTCTTGCGGAGGGGCGGCTTGTGAACCTCGGCTGTGCAACGGGACATCCATCATTTGTTATGAGTAACTCGTTCACAAATCAGGTTCTTGCACAAATGGAACTTTTCAATAACACGGAAAAATATAAAGAAATTAAGGTTTATAGACTTCCAAAAGAACTGGACGAAAAGGTTGCCTCACTTCATCTTGAAAAGCTAGGCGCAAAACTAACTACGCTAACACCAAAACAAGCTGAATACCTTGATTTATCGCCCAAAGGGCCGTTTAAGCCAGATCACTATAGGTACTAATAAACGCGCCAAGGTATTCGGCTATTAATTGAGAGTTAATTTTCAAGACTGCTTCAATATTCTATTTGGGAAATCCTACAACATAGGAAATCCACGAGACCCATTGTTTTTCTTCTTCTACAAATCGGTATTCGTCAGTGGCCTTATGTAACCTGCTAACCTTTTCCCAATAAACCTTTGTTCTTTTATAACCAGCATC
>CAZQUK010000013.1:13383-20295 GCA_964596435.1 uncultured Oligoflexia bacterium | reverse complement strand
AAATGCAAATTCTTATAAAATTTTTACATTTTTAATGCTCACTTTCGCCATAACAAACCTTTCTAGCTGTGCTCTTGCTCCCATTGCAAACACCCCATCGGGCCGCTCAGTCGGAGCAGGAAACCTTGGTTTGGACCTTGGCGCCGTGGTGGTAGGCTCTGGGATACCAAGCGGAAAACTATATTTGGGTCTTAGCGATAATCTTGATTTAGGAATTCAATTTGAAACCTACAGCTTTGGCGGTTTTTTAAAATACTCGTTTATTAATCCAAAACCAAAAGACGACGGCCTTTCTCTAGGTATTGTAGGTGCTGGTGGTATTGCAGGAGCAGGCACTTATATTTACACGGGCCCGGTGTTTGGATATAAATTTGGCCCACTTGAACCATTTGCTGTTATTAGATTTAACTCCGTAAAATATAAATTAAAAACCGTTGGAGGTGTCAGTGTTGCTGAGGGAAGTTTTTCATATTTATCTTATTCACCAGGACTTGTTTTCTGGCCCACAAATTGGTTTGGTCTAATGGCAGAGGCAAGCTTTTTTTCGGGCACAACCGGATCTGATTTTTCAGGTGCCGTTTTGGATGCTGGGGTTTTATTTAGGTTTTAAGCCATTTTTGAGGCACAAAGTGTAGTTATGAAAAATAAAATTTATACTTTTCTCCCCATTCTTGTAATACTTTTTAATTTTGTCTTGGCTTGTTCAATGGCGCCATTATCGAACCACTACACGGGTAGATCATTTGGTGAAAATAAAGTTGGTGCCGAGGCTGGTGGCACAGCCAACATGCAACTTGCAAGTACCAAAATAGGGTTTGGTCTTACCAAAAATTTTGATTTTCATATCCAATACGAACCTTCAAATGTGGCAGGTGTTTTAGGAAAATATTCACTTATTAATTCACAAGAATTTGGTTTTTCACTTGCTGTAGTTGGAAGCTTGGGGCTTTCAGGAACTGGAAATTACTATTACGGAGCACTTGTTGCGAGTTATTTAATGGGGGCGTTTGAGCCTTTTTGTGTAGTTAGGTACAATGCCGCAAATTACAGGAAATCATCCTGGGAGATTGGTTCTCTTGGAACAGCTAGCACACCGACAGGAAACTATAATTTTCTCTATTATACCCTTGGAACAAATTTGTGGTTTTCACCCTGGATCGGATTAAGCTTTGAAGGAAGTATGATGGGCGACAAATGGCCAGGACACAAAAACAAGGCTATTTTTTCTCTAGCTATTTTAATAAGGCCGTAACGCTTTGTTTTTATAGGTTTTTTAAATTTAATCTCAATAAATGCTTAATAAATACATATTCATCGACGATAAGAAAAGTGGGATACTATTTGTGTATATTAACAAGCCACGGAGAAACACAGTGACTGAAACTAAAAATAATGATCCAAAATTTGAACCTTTTTTGCGTGAACACAAACGCTTAACAGAAAAAGTTATACCAGGATTTGTTGATGAACTGGCCCGCTCCCATAGTACTCGTATCAGACAAAAAAACAGAATGGAGTGCTTGCGTCAGGATCGGGACGTTTACAAAAAACTATTCCGCGAAAGAGACAACGAACTTAGAAAGATTAAATCTGAAAGTAATTTATTAAAAAACAAAAACACTAAATTTGAAAACCAGTTAAAAGCTAATATGGCAAGAATGGAAAAACTCGAAAAACTGTTGTTAGCAAAACAAAAAGCTAACAACGAGCTTCTGCTTAAAAACAAAGAGCTTCGGGGGTTTCAAAAAATCTTCAATCTTGAACTTAAGGCCATAAAGAAAATCGTAAAATTCCCCCAAAAAAAGCGCGAAAAAAAAGCAAAATATCAAGCACCAAAAAAAGCGGCATAATAAACAGCTAGCGTCAAAGTAATTTCTATTATACTTTTTTGATTATCATACTATAATTATGTAACCCGCATATTTGTCGTGAACGAAGGACTTTTTTTATGAGTGATATTATCTTAAAGTACCGTAAACTGATTATTTTTGTTGTGATTTTACTCACCGCAGCCTCAATATGGAAAATTACGCAATTAAAAACTGAATCTATCGGGCTTATTAACCTTCCGCCAAATGACTCTGCATTTAAATCAAATTTTTTAATTTCAAATCATTTTGGTGGCATGGAACACGTCTTGTTTGTTATTGAAGCTCCAAATATTCTAACTCCAGAAGCTCTAAATACCATTTCCTCCTTAACTGAAGAGGTAAAATATTTACCCGGCGTTGAATCAGCCGAAAGTGTGCTTAGTCTTGCAACACTAACAAAAGCAGTTCCAACTATTAATAAAATTAATAATAAACGCGATGGGTTTGAGATAAAAAATCTTTTGGATAAAATACCAGAAACAGATAGTGAAGCTCAAAAGCTTAAGCAGGACATTGATGCTCATGCCGGCGGAAAAGGCATTCTGGTCAACAAAGATTACACAGCTAGCATAATTATTGCGTATGTTGGAAACAGAAGTTATCCGGATCCAATCACAACAGACTCAAAAACAGTAAGTGAACTATACAAAGAAACCGAAAGACTTGTCCGAGAATATTCCAAAAATGGGGTGAAAGTTTCAGCAACCGGAAATTCTTTAATCATGGAATTTTCCAAAAATAAAACCACTGTTGAAATGCGCTGGATTACTTTTGCAGCAATTACAATGTTGTTTTTGGTTTTTTATTTTTATTCTGGCACGGTACTTGGCACGCTTATGCCACTTCTAATCGTACTACTTTCAGTAATATGGACGTTTGGTGTTGTTTCACTTTCCGGCATAAACATTTCCCCGTTATCAATTTTTATTATTGTTATTATAATGGCAGTTGGAAGTTCTTATCCCATCCACGTCATAACGCATATAAGGGATCAACTTCAACACATAAAAAGCAAAAGAGTTGCAATAAGGGCAGCTTTTTATGAATTTTCAATGCCGCTTTTAACAGTTTCACTCACCTCGGTACTTACTGGTATCTCACTTCTAATTTTTGACATAAAAGACATAAGAGAAATTGGCATACTCCAATCACTTGGTATTACTCTTGCTTTTATCTTCTCGTTTATTCTCGTGCCTGTATTAATCTACATTTTTGGAAATCCAATGTCATTGGGATCAAACGATGCTAAACTTAAAAAAGCTTTTAATTTATCACGAATTTCTGAAAAATTAATTACTAAGGCCGTAATATTTATTTCAACCCCTTCGATATACTGGTATAAAACAACATTTTTTGCTGTAGTAATTTTATTCGCTCTTGGTGTTTATGGCGCGTCTAAAATTGTTGCAAACTGGGCGCCAGAAAAAGACATTCCAACAGAATCCCTTCCAAGGGTAGGGTTTGAAAACCTTAAAAACAATTTTGGACATTCTGAGTTGATAAATTTTGTTGCCAAAAAAACAGATGGCTCCACATTTTACGATCCAAGTAACATAAAAGAATTAATTGAAATGGAAAAACTTATTAAAGAAGTTCCAGGTGTTAAAGCGTTACCATCGTTTGCCTCTGTTATTTTGGAACTACAAGAAGCCATGACCGGAAGAAAAGAAATACCAAAAACCAAAGAACAAGTAGCGCAACTAATATTTCTTGTAGGACAAAAAAAAATAAGCAGGCTTGTTTCTGACCACGGCAAAAGGGTCCTTTTTTATATACAATTAAATTTTCCACACGAAACTCAAACCAGAGAATTAAAGGCCAAATTAAACGAAATAAAAAATAAACTTAAAAATAATGTTAGTAGCAATATTGAATTTGCATTTGGGGGCGACCCGCTAATCCGCGTATCTGCAAATCAGTACATGGTAACAAACAAGGTACAAAGTATTATTCTTTGTTTTGTCATTGTATTTTTACTTTGCACAATAATTAACTCATCATTAAAACTGGGCTTTATTGCCGTTTTTCCAAGTGTTTTTGCGGGTCTTATAACTTTTGCAATAATGGGCTATAAAGGTATTTATCTTGATGTGGCAACATCAACAGTTACAACTTTTGCAATTGGAGTTGGTGTTGATTTTGGTGTTCATTTACTGTTAAAATTTAAAACAAATTTTATTGATTATGCAACAACTCATAACATTACGGCAAAAGCAACACTTAAAGAGTACCAAGGGTTAATGATAGAAACTGTCAGAACTTACGGGAAAACGATTGTATTTGATGGGATGTCGAATATTTTAGCATTAGTTGTACTTCTTTTCTCAACGTTTCCAATGATCAAGACTGCAGGTTTTTTACTGGTTACGAACCAGATAATTGTAATAGCCTGCACTTTTTTTACATTACCTGCAGTTTTATTACTTATTAGACCAAATTTACTTACATTTAAGAAATCCAGAATAAGGTTCTTATCAAACTATCTTGATGAATACGAAAACAGACAGTCAAAAAGCTCACCCATCAATTGATGTTTCGCGCCAGTCACGAATTCTAAATGTTGGGGTTTTATATCCCCTAAAACGGTTAAGAACTGGAACCCCAGCCCAGTAAGTTTCTTTTACCGAAAGTTCTTTTATGGAATACTCTTGTTTTTCAGCTGCATTAAACCAAATTGCCTCGATATTGCAATTTGCTTTTTTTTGCATCTGAGCACCAAGCACATCAGTTAATAACCCGTTATTTTTCTCATCACAACCATTTGTGTAAAGGTTAAGCTTCATGTGCCTATCCTTAATAACGGTCCCTGATCTAACGCCAGCTTTTAAGCTAAAAACAGGCTCAGGATTTCCTGGACCAAAAGGGCCAAGCTTTTCAATTTCCTCAAGGGTTTTAATATCAAGCTCCTCAAGGGTCACATTGCCTTCTATTAATAAAACCTTTTCTTGCTCTTCACCAGAAACCTGTCCCATAACTCTATCAAATTCATTTTCTAATTCTAATATTTTATGCGGTTCTATTTCAATACCTGCTGCAGCCTTGTGCCCTCCAAAGCGGTTCAAAACGCCAGAACATTTTCGCAAACCCATCAGCACATCTTTTCCAGCAAATGTTCTAACACTTCCTTTAGCACCACCAGCCTCTTTAATTGTAATAACAATTGCAGGACGATGATATGTTTCAACAACTTTTGATGCTACGATTCCGATAACCCCCTCGTGCCACCCCTTGTCGGCAACAACAATCGCATTTTTATAGCGCCCAGTGGTCATACCACTATCAATTCGGTCACGGACCTCATCCCAAATTTTATTTTGAACATTCATTCGTTCACGATTTAATTTTTCAATCTCACGGGCAAGCTCAAGCGCCCTACCATGGTCGTGAGTACTTAAAAGCTCAAGTGCAAGGCCAGCTGATCCCATCCTACCGGAGGCATTTATCCTTGGGCCCAGTATAAAAGCCAAGTGCCAACAAGAAAGCTCCTCTTGCGCCACACCAGAAACACCAAAAAGTGCTTTTATTCCCGGTTTTGATGAGTTTTTTAAAGTATCAAGTCCATGACTAACTAGAATTCTGTTATCACCCACTAGCGGAACCTGGTCAGCAGCCGTTGCTAGGGCCACTAAATCAAGATGTTGTTTTAGGTTTGGTTCTTCGCGATTTTCAAACCAGCCTTTTTCTCTGGCAATTTGCCTTAATGCAATGCAGAGGTAAAAAGCAAGCCCACAACCACAAAGCTGATTTAGTCCGCTTGTGCAATCTTTTCTTTGAGGATCAATTACTGCGAATGCCTTTGGTATACCCTTTTCTGGGTCTACCTGATGGTGATCAACTACGATTAGATCCATTCCAAAATGTTTTGCGCGTTCAATAGCCTTAAAATTAGTAATTCCGCAATCAACCGTTAACAAAACCCCAACGCCATCTTTTGCGGCCTCTTCAACTGCATCAATATTCAAACCATAACCATCACGCATTCTGTCGGGTTGTCTGACATCAAAATTAAACCCTAGATCCCTAAAAAACCAAGTAAGCAGGGCTGCTGATGTTGTGCCATCCACATCATAATCACTAAAAACCCTGACAATATCGCCGGACTCTTTGGCCCTAATTAACCTTTCGGCCGCAATATCCATGTCTAGAATACTAAATGGGTTTATAATTTTATCGAGTCTTGGGTGCAAATATTCTAAAATTTCTTGTGGAGTTTTTAATCCTCTAAGCAAACAAACCTTAACGGTAAGAGTAGTTAACCCTGTTTCTTTGGCAATAGTTTCAACATCAATACCTGTTTTTAAAAAGCAATCATCAGAAACAAAATCTGATCTTAGGCGCCACGCAAGGCGTGGTCGTGGTTTTTTTTCTGATGATTGTAAAAGCTGCAAAATCCCCCCTAGCGTGATTTTCCTAAGGCTTTCGACTCTCTTTTTGCCCTATAGTGTGTAAAAGTTATAACCAGCGAGCTTGCAATAAACATTGAGGAATACGTACCAACAACCAAGCCAATCATTATGGCAAAAGCAAAATTTTCTATTACATGTCCACCCAAGAGCCAAAGCGAGAACACAACAAAAAAGGTTGTTAGTGAAGTTATAATTGTTCGCCCCAAAGTTTCGTTAATAGCCTTATTCACTGTGTCTTCTATGCTCATATCGGGATGATTAAATGCTGTTTCTCGAATACGATCATAAACGATAATCGTATCGTTATTGGAGTAACCAATAAGTGCTAAAATTGCTGCAAGAATAGGAAGATCAAATGTTTTTTGCGTTAGAATAAAAACCCCAAGCACAATCACACTATCGTGGAAAAGTGCAATAACCGCCCCAGGGGAATACCTAGAATCAAACCTTAGTGTTACATAAATTAATATACACAAAAGCGCATAAAACATAGCAAGAAGACCACTTTGTCTTAGGGAACTTCCCGCGGCAGGGCCAACCAAATCTGACCTGGTAATCTCAAATTGATCTTTGGTAAAAGACTTTTCTAAAACCGCACTTACGTTTCCAGCTACATGACTTATGGTTTTTTCTTC
>CAZQUK010000013.1:0-13373 GCA_964596435.1 uncultured Oligoflexia bacterium | reverse complement strand
ATTAAAAATTCACCCCCCTCAACTTCGCCTATTTGCTGAACCCTTAAATCCTTAATGCCACCTTCAAGCATGGCAGCCCTAACCTTAGCGATATCCCATGTGCCTGGAATCTTAACTTGGATTTCAGCGCCACCTGCAAAATCTATCCCGTAATTTAATCCTTTTGTAAAAAACAAAACAACGGTTGCAACAATTGCAATCATAGAAAGCCCAATTAAAAAATATCTTTTTCCAACAAAATCAATGTTCGTCCCTGGTGGAATAATGTTAAACATTTTTATCTCCTATAATTAAATACTAATTTTGGTGGCCCTGCGATTTTCAAGCTGACTAACATAAAAATCAAAAAACAGTCTGCAAACAAAAACCGCCGAAAAAAGAGTTGTTACAATACCAACAAGAAGCGTTACCGCAAAACCCTTAATAGGACCGGTACCGTATGCAAGAAGCACAATGGCCGCAGCCGCGTTTGTAATATTTGCATCAAGTATTGTTCTAATGGCTTTTTGAAAACCTGCTTCCACTGATCCACGAATACTTTTGCCGAGCCTGAATTCCTCACGAATTCTTTCATAAATTACAACATTTGAATCAACTGCAATTCCAACAGTTAAAGCAATACCGGCAATACCAGGAAGTGTAAGCGTGGCCTCAAGTCCAACCAAAATTGCCAAAACAAAAAGCACGTTAAAAACAAGCGAAATTGCAGCAATAACGCCACTACCTCTGTAGTAAATCATAATAAAAAAGAACACGAAAGCTGCGCCAATCAGACTTGCTAAAGCGCTCTTTCTGATTGAATCCTGTCCAAGTGATGGACCAACCACGCGTTGCTCTAATAGTTCAAGCTGTGCCGGAAGCGCACCTGCTCTTAGAACAATGGCAAGATCCTTTGCTTCTCTCATAAGATCCTCACCGCTGCCAGAACCTAGGGTAATTTGTCCGCGCCCTGCTGATATTCTGCTTTGAATAACTGGATCTGAATGGATAATATTATCAAGCACGATTGCCAGACGCTTTTTAATATTTTCTGCCGTGACCTTATCAAAAATTGTTGCGCCCCTTGGGTTAAGGCTAAAATTAACTATTGGCCTGTTATCCTGCTGGTCAAAACTAACTTGCGCATCGTCAAGAAGATCGCCCGTTAATTCAACTTTTCTTTTAAGTAAAACAGGTCGCCTATACTGCGTGCCGCCTTCAGCTAGCTTGCCTTCCATATTTCTAAAAGCAATTTCAGATTCTTCAGGAATCTTACCCTTTGCAAGCTTGTTAATTTTATCAACGTAATCAGAAAATTTATCTTTGCCTTCTTTGAACTTAACATCACTGTTGTCTTTTTCGATCTGTGATATAATTGTTGCCAACTGCATTTCACCTACTGATTCATCGACCATCTTGAATTCGAGTTTGGCCGTTCTACCAATAAGTGCTTTAGCACGGTCAATTTCGCGCACCCCGGGTAACTCAACCACTACACGGTCATTTCCCTGGCTTGTAATGCTGGGCTCTGCAACACCGAATTCATCAATACGGTTCCTGATGACTTCAATACTCTGACTAATGGTCTGCTCTCTAACTTGGCGCCTGTATGCGTGGGCAAGACCAAGCTCCATAAAACCACTGCGTTCATCTGTTAAACGTAGGTTCCAGTATTCTTTCTTTATGAGAGTATGAATTTCCTCTCGATTTGAAACTTCAAAATCCAGTCTGACCCTAGGGTCCTCTATATCACCCTCAAAAAAAGCTTTAACCGTTTTGAACAGAATTTTTTTTTCTTCAAAACGTTTTTTAAGACTGCTGGCCTGACGTTCTATAACGTCTTTGTATACTTTATTGAAATCGACACCCATCACAAGATAGAGACCACCTTGAAGATCAAGCCCAAGATTTATTTTTTTCTTGAATGGAAAATTTGTTTTTTCTAAATCCAGCTTAACCAAAGTCGGATAAACATAAACCGCTGAAAGACCAATAAAAAACAACAGAAGTATAAACTTCGACCACCACTTTCGGCCCATACTACTCCCCCCTTCATATTAAATACTTCAATCAGTATTTAATGCCTAACCCAAGTCTAAGTTTGTAAGTCTTTAATTTGCCCTTTTACAACCTGAGAAACCTGACTCTTGATCATTTTAAGACGAACGTTATCAGCCACTTCAACTGTTACAACTTTATCTGTAATACCCGTTATCTTACCAAGAATACCAGAATTGGTGACAACTTCATCCCCGTGTTTTAACTGCGACAACATTTGTGTTTGAAGCTTAGTGCGTTTTTGCTGCGGTCTGATCATAAGAAAATAAATCACACCAAACATAAGTAAAAACGGCAAAAGCATCCCACCAAATCCTGGCGCACTTTGCGAAGAAGTTTCAGCTCCTCCGGCTAGTGGTTGTGAACCCTGAGCAGGAACGGCCTGCCCCTGGATAGTGCCTGCAGGCACTGGTGGTGCGCCTGCACCATCAGCCCTGACCACACTTGTGTAACCAAGGAAACAAAACAATACAAACCAAGCGACAACTATTATTTTTAGATAATTACTAATTAGACTTTTCATACTATTTTTGTATAATAATTTTTTCTCCACTCGTCAAACCGTTTCTCTATAATTGATACTCTCATTTGCCTCATTAAGTTGATATAAAAACTCAGGTTATGTAAAGTATTCAGCCTTAGACCAAGAATTTCTCCTGACATATACAGATGTCTCAAATAGGCTCTTGAATACTTCAAGCACGCCTCGCACTCACAATCAGGATCAAGTGGGCCACCATCTTCCGTGTACCTGGCATTTTTTATATTTATTTTGCCTAAACTTGTAAAAAGCTGACCATTTCTGGCATTTCTGGTTGGCATAACACAATCAAACATATCAACCCCAGCACGCACACACTCAATTAAATCTTCGGGCCTTCCAACCCCCATTAAATAACGGGGCTTATTTGAAGGAAAGCGCGGCACTATAAATTGAGTCATCTCGTGCATTTCACCTGGGGTCTCTCCAACAGAAAGGCCACCAATTGCAAATCCATCAAACGGTAAAGAAGATATTTCTGCAAGTGACTCAAGCCTAAGCTCGGGGTCCAAACCACCTTGAATAATTCCAAACCTTGCCTGATGCTTTTGGAGCTGAACCTCAAGCCCCTTTTTTGCCCAATTAAATGTCCTATTCATTGCCTGTTTTACTTTTTCCCTTGTTGCAGGCAAAGATACACATTCATCAAAGGCCATAACAATATTACCGCCAAGGGCTCTTTGAACTTCCATTGATAGTTCTGGTGTAAATTTATGAAGACTACCATCAATGTGAGACTTAAAACCCACACCGTCGTCAGTAATTTTATTAATTTCTGAAAGAGAAAACACCTGAAATCCACCACTATCGGTTAAAATTGGTTTTTTCCAGTTCATGAATTTATGCAATCCACCAAGCCGCTCAATAACCCCATGCCCAGGCCTTAAATATAGATGGTAAGTATTTCCAAGTATAATCTTAGTACCAAGACCTTCAAGCTCAGCAGAGCTTACAGCCTTAACAGATGCTTGCGTTCCAACAGGCATAAATACAGGGGTTAAAATTTCGTGTGTGCACCCATCTGGCCCAAGCAGAGTTAATTTACCGGTTCTGGCATTTCCGTCATTTTCTTCGATACTGAACTCAAGAGGTGCATCCATTTCACATCCAAGTATAAAAAATATGAAGAGGAGTAAATATAAAAGCTAAAAAAACTACCTTAAAAAAGGGTTTTGTTTCTTTTCTGCACCAATTGTGGTTTCAGGTCCGTGCCCGGGATAAACCAGTGTGTTATCGTCAAAAACAAAAAGTTTTTCCTTAATGCTCTTTAAAATTGTTTTAGTGTTGCCCCCGATAATATCGGTTCTGCCAATACTTGCCTGGAAAAGAGTATCCCCTGTAAAAAGAACGTTATTATTACCGCTTTCAAAATGAAAACTCGCCCCTCCCGGGGAATGCCCTGGCGTGTGCAAAACGGTTAATTTCAGTTCACCAAAAACTAAAGTTTGTGCATCTTCCACGTAGAAATCGATTTCAAGAGGTTCATCCATTGGGATTTTAAAGAAATTGCTTTGCATTCCCATTGTTGGGTATATAGCGTCGTCCCCTTTGTGTAGTAACACTTGCGGCTCCACCGACTGATCGAGTCCATCCCGAATTGAACGCGCGGCCCCGGCATGATCAACATGTGCATGTGTAAAAATTAAATATTTAAAATTGACGGGAACACCAAGTTCTTTTTTGATCTGATCTACCTCAGCAAGTACTTTACTAGTACTTCCACCAGGATCAATAATTACACCGTCACCTGTTTTGGCACAAACCAAAAGGTAACAATTACATTCTAAGGGCCCCACAGGGACCCTTCTTAAAATATGTTTATATGAATTATCCAAGCATTAACTCTTACTTTGTAATATCAAAAATTCTGCAATCAACTTTTTGAACAGAAACTTTTTCAGAACTTGGAAAGCCAGTGTCTGGAAAACCACCGCGATAACCTGAACCGCGTGGACCGACTACCCAGTGATGCGTCACAATTATTTCACATTTCACTGCGGCCACATAAAGAACCACATTTTCAGAATCAGCTTTTTTTCCAACAATTTCTACAGAATATGTATCAGTTCTGCCCCTAAATCCACGCCCTACGGAATCTACTTCTTTTACTTTTCCAATTTCAACATCAAAGTCTTTAAGATTTCTTTGAAGATCAATCATGCCCTCAAGATTTCCATATCTTTCAAACGCTTCACCCCTTAGGGTTTCGGTGAATAATTTTGTGTCGTTCAACATCAAAGATGAATAAGCTGTTTCAACAACCCCCTTGGGTGAGTTAAAATCGTTGCACCCGGTAAGACCAAAAGCCACCAAACTTAAAGCAATAAGACTCAGTGTAATTTTTTTCATTTCTATATTCTCCCTTGTTTAATTAATTATTAGCATTTAAAAAACTTCCTTCTACACACTCAAA
Source organism: uncultured Oligoflexia bacterium (assembly GCA_964596435.1). GTDB lineage: Bacteria > Bdellovibrionota > UBA1018 > UBA1018 > CAZQUK01 > CAZQUK01. The sequence continues at coordinate 8,382 of CAZQUK010000013.1, read as the reverse complement.
AACGCAACGCGTTCTACAACAACTTTTAAACTACTTTTTTTCAACAAAAATCATGTCGCGCTAAATAAAATTTTTTATACACGAGCACACAGCAATTCTCAAGGCAAGTTAATTAACCTGTGTTTTCGGGCTGTTACAGCCAGCACGGTGCCATCACACCTAACTTAAATAATAAGCATGGCGTCACCATAGCTAAAAAAACGGTATTTAGCTTTTACGGCTTCTTTGTAAGCGGCAAGTACATTTGCTGTTCCTGCAAAAGTACAAACAAGCATCAATAGGGTTGTTTTTGGTAAATGAAAGTTTGTAATTAATTTATCAACAACTTGAAATTTAAATTCCCCGGGGCGGATAAACAGATCAGTTCTGCCCCCCCCTTCAATTAACCCGCTATTTTCACGACTCCAGGCACTTTCAAGTGTGCGAACAGAGGTTGTTCCCACAGCAATTATTGATTTTTTATTATTTCTGATTCTTAAAACATTTTCACTTAAACTTCCGGGAACAAAATATCTTTCATTATGCATAACATGTTTAGAAATATCATCGTCCTGAACGGGTCTGAATGTTCCAAGCCCAACATGCAGAGTTAATTCATCAACGTGTATACCTTTTGATTTTAATTTTTCTAATAGTTCTTTCGTAAAATGAAAACCCGCCGTTGGTGCTGCAACGGAGCCGGGGTCCTTGGCATAAACGGTTTGGTAGCTGTCTTCATCTTTTGGAAGCGGGGGCCTCCTAATATAAGGGGGAAGTGGAATATCCCCAGCGCCTGCAACAAGCGGATCACGATCAAATTTCGCAACAACCGAACCATGCGGACTCTGTGCGGCACTTGTTAAAAGTACACCACGCAAACCACGGCCATCTGGGGTTGGAATTTCAAACTCAAGTCCGGGCCTTTGCTTAATAGCTGAGCGGAACAGACCTTCCCACGTGTTTGTATCTGAGCCTGTGGGCTCTAACATCAAAAACTCAACCCTACCGCCTTTTACTGTTTTGCCCTTTTCGTCTCTTAAACGGTGCCCAAGAAGTCTTGCTTTAATAACCTTTGAATTATTAATAACAACCAGGTCACCGCTGCTCAGATAATCAGAAAGTTCAAAAAACTTTCTGTGCTCAATTTTCCCTGTGCTTTTATGAAGGACAAGTAATCTTGAAGTGTCCCTTGGAAAAGCAGGTTTTTGCGAAATCAGCTCTTTTGGTAAATCGTAATCGTAAACACGCAAGGAGCCAGGATCAATATTCTGGTTCATGTCAAACTACTCTAATAAAACCTGTCACGGGACACCCGACTATGACGTCTTAGCTTTATTTAACAAACCACTTATAAAATCTATGGGGATAGGAACAATTGTCATTGTGGATTTTTCGTTAGACATTTCAAGCAGGGTCTGTAAATAACGAAGCTGAATTGTAATTGGACTTTTTTGCATAACCTCGGCAGCTTCTGATAATTTTTTTGAAGCCTGCATTTCGCCTTCTGCAGCAATAATCTTAGCGCGCCTTTCTCTCTCGGCTTCCGCCTGCTTTGCCATTGCTCTTTGCATTTCAACTGGTAAGTCAACCTGTTTTACTTCAACATTAGAAACCTTAACACCCCAAGGTTCAGTTTGTTGGTCCAGTATTTCCTGCAAACGATGATTTATTGATTCACGCGAAGATAAAAGCTCATCAAGCTCAACTTGCCCCAAAACGGATCTTAATGTTGTTTGCGCAAGCTTTGAGGTTGCAAGCAAATAGTTTTCAACTTCAATTATTGCTCTATTGGGCTCCATCACTCTAAAATAAACTACGGCATTAACTTTAATTGTTACGTTGTCGCGCGAAATTACATCTTGCGGGGGAACATCCATTGTTATGGTTCTTAAATCAACCCTTACCATTTTATCAACAACAGGAATCAGTAAAATAAGACCAGGTCCCTTTGCTCCAATAATTCTTCCAAGACGAAAAATAACACCACGCTCGTATTCAGGTAAAATCCTGATACACATAAACGCAAACGCACCAACTACAATAATCAGAAACATTAAACTTGCAGAAATCATTTAATTATCCTCCCTTTTAGATAAAGATTTTTTTACTTTAACAATCATTCCATCGACTGTTAGAACATCAACACTGTCACCTTTTTTAACCGGCTCCACGGAAACAAAACTCCAAATTTCCCCGCGAATTTGAACTTTACCTCTTAAAAAATCATCCTTCACAGAAAGTACAAGCCCGTTATAGCCCATAAGGCCAGCAGGACCTTCGCCTGCAATTTTTTCTCTGGCCTTTTTTGAAAGCAACTTTGTGCGTGCAGCCGCCCAACCGACAAATAGCGCGCCGCCACCTAAAACAAGCGCTGATGGTAGCCACACAATTGTATCTACCCTTAAGCTTGTCTGCTCAGGATCCATAACCCAAAGCAGACCCAAAACAAAAGCCAAAACTCCACCACCAGCTAAGGCTCCACCGCTTGTAATAAAAGGTTCAGCAATCATTAAAATAATTCCAAGACCAATTAACACTAATCCACCAGTTCTTACTGGTAAAAGCTGCAAGGCAATAAAAGCAATAATGAGCGCTATTGCACCTCCAACCCCTGCCCAACCAATACCAGGACTCGTTATCTCTATGTATATAAGCAGAACACCAAGGCTCATTAAAAGTGTTGCAATGTTTGGGTGCGCAAGTAGGTGCAGAATTTTTTGTCCAAGGCTCATTTGAATGGGCTCGATTACCGCATTTTGAGTTTGAAGCTTTATTGTTACGGTATCTTTCACGCCATTAAGCTTAATTTCTCTGTTATGGAGTTTATTAAGCAACTCAAGACGTGTTGGTGCAATAAGCTCAATTAGATTTTCTTTTAATGCTTCTTGCGCAGTAAAACTTTTGCTTTTGCTAACCACATCTTGTGCAAGTTGAATGTTTCTGCCACGAAGCTCCGCAAGCCCCCGGGCAAAAGCCGCAACATCGTTTGTTGCTTTTTCTGACATGGTGTCAGACATTTCTTTGCCGTCACCACTAACTGGGTGTGCCGCACCAATGTTTGTTCCCGGCGCCATTGCTGCGACATGGGCAGATAAACTTAAAAGCGCACCCGCAGAAGTTGCCGAAGCGCCCGCCGGGGTAACATAAATTATTATGGGAACCTTCGATGTACTTACACTCTGAGCCATCTCTCTTACACTTGTTACAAGTCCGCCAGGAGTATCAAGCTCAACAAGTAGTGCTTTTGCATTTTGCTTTTCGGCCCGTTTTATGGCTTTTTTAAGATAGCCGGCAGTGGCGGGGTCAATGGTTCCTTTTATTTCAGCCAACAGAATCAGATTTGCATTACTATTGTTTTCTACCGGTGTTTCAACTTCACCAAAAAAATTGGTCGCGGCTAAAATTCCTGTAAGCAAAAAAATGATTGATAAAATTTTATGTGCGCCCAAACCTATTTTCATTCCGCCTTAGCCTTTGCTTTTGGAATTGTGAGTCCAAGTTCTTTTGCAACTTTTTTTAGATCCTCCCAGACATCTTTTTTGCCGCTTGAATTTCTAAGTAGGTAGGCCGGATGAAAGGTCGGAATAAATTTTGATTTTCTGTATTCAAAAAACTCACCCCTAAGTTTACTTATTGGGGTTTCGGTTTCTAAAAGTGTTTGGGCCGCAAACTTTCCAAGAGCCATTATCACCTGTGGTTTAATTACATCGAGCTGACGCTCAAGATACTCACGGCAGGCAGTTATTTCGTCTAATTCGGGGTTGCGGTTTTGTGGCGGACGGCATTTCACAACGTTACAGATATATACATCTTCCCTTTTAAGTCCTATGGCTCCAATCATTTTATCTAACAGTTGACCGGCTCTTCCAACAAATGGGCGCCCCTGAAGGTCCTCATCGCGCCCTGGGCCCTCACCGACAAAAACCAGCCTTGCCCTTGGGTTGCCTTCGCCAACAACGATATTGGTGCGTTCCTTACACAATTTACAGCGTTTGCATTCTATTAGTTCTTTTGAAATTGTAGCTAGTGAATCGGCGGACTTTTTTTGATCAGTAGTGGCTTTTGTTTTCACCACCTTGGCTTGAGTATTCTTTGGTGCAACCTTGCAGCTTTGTACGTTAGCTTTTGTCATAACAATACTCCCTTCTGGGAGGAATCCCGCCCAAGGATGCCATTTTTTCGAAGCCATTTAGTTAAGATCCCCTTTTAAATTCAGTTTAGTACTCTTGTGCTGCAATATCGCTAATACTGGTAAAAATGTAAAGGATTAGACTTTAAGAATTGCAAACTTAAGACTCGGTGCAAAAGTTTTTATTACGGCTTTTGGAGTTTTTTTAAGAAACTTACTGCAATCTATGAATACTTTGCCTTGCCTGAAGGCCACACTCCGGACACCTAGCGGTTTCTTGTGTGACATTCTGAGCAAAATCGGTAACGTGTGAGAAGTGGAGATGGGATCCACAAAGAGCACAACGAGTATAACGCGTCATTACATCTTTTGTAGTTCCAAAATTTGGTAAAGCAGGTTCCTCAAATCCAGTTAAATACGGATCGTGTGAGCCTAGATCCTTTCCATTCATTTTCCACTTCTCCTCGTTCTTTTTTCTCTCGGGCCTTTTTAGTATCTGTTGTGGTTGCGGCCGCTTGAATACTACTTCGGTGGAAAATGGCAGAAGCTAAATAGGAAATGTTTTCCTATTTTTTTATTTTTTTTTCAAATTATTTTACATGAAAATTGAACGCGGGTTTTTTAAAATCCTTTTTTTGACAAATTCATGCGCGGTTATAACTCGTTGATTTTATGGTTTTTTTGTGCTCACTCTCCCCACGAGCACAGCAGTATTTATTAATCTAAATTCAAATAAAAACCTTCAGTAATCATTTTTTCGGCACCTTTGGTGGGGGCAGAATCTGGCGTTTTTAGGTCCCCAATCTCAAATTTTTTCTTAATTTTAAGCTGAGATTCAAGCGTTCCAATAGTGTTCTTAACATAAACCTCATATTGATCGCGCCACTTTGATCCATATTGAATTTCAACATCATCTTTTGAAACTCTAAATAAAAACACCGCACCATCTGAAAAATCATCAGTAAATCTAATCCGATTATTTGATTTTGAATCAGGTAAATTAAAAAGTAATTTCGGGCTAACCGTGGTTGATATTCCTTTTTTAGGCGAAAAGTTACTGGCATGAAGTAAAAGATCAACAAAAAACCTGTCGTACTCCTCCTCCATACCCCTATGCTTAAAAGGATTTTCTAAAATCCTTTTTTCTGCAAAAATGAGCGCGTGTCTAATTGCGGGATTTTCCCTGGCCAGCTCCACTATTGTTTTTGTAAGGAACGGGTGCTTGAGTGCACTGTAATTTTGCGCATCCGTTTTATTCTGCCCATCAAGCACACTGTTAACCTCAGAGATTAGATCTTTAATTTCAGCATTTGAAGGTAGCGCCTCTATAAGATCAAGAATGTCTTTTTCAGATCTGAAACCCAAAATATTAACCCTATCTTCTGATGTTCCGCGAAGCAGATAAATACTTTGATCATCAAGTTTGTCTATTGCATCGTTAAAATCATCAAATCCAAGTTTTGAGTATTCTAAATAAGTTGTGTATCCAATAAATTCAGGATGCTTATTTAAATACTTAAGATCCAATTCGCTTAAATTTTTCTTTAACTCAAAAAATCGTTTAAGAAGGACACGCCCTGCCCCATGTAATTTTTTTCTGCTTTCATAAATATTATCAAGAAGTTCGTGTTTTAATTTTCCTTCAATATTTTTTTGCACATAATTTTTTAGTTTATAAAAATCAAGATCCCTTAATTCGTACTGGCCAATAATGTCTGAAACACTAATACGCATATAATTATTCAGGACCATGTTTTCAAAATGTGTAGTACCGCTTTTTTTGTTATTAATGGGGTCGCCCCTGTTTTGAACAAGAACTGCAAACGGGTTTTTTTTGGGGTCTTCCCTAATAATTGTTACATGTTTTAATAGATCTGTTTGCCAGTCGTAGAAAAAAAGACTCCCTGTTTTATTTGCTTTTTTTATTGTTAAGTAAGGAGCAACATCCACATCCCTTTCAGAAATAAGGCCGTGATTAACGTCGTGAGCTAGTTGTAAGTTCTGCAAATAAAGTTTCTTATGTTCAGGGTTAGGTTTCCTTTTAACCCCGCTCAAATTAGAATCATAATGGCCGCCAAAAGCGTAGAATCTGTATGTGGCATCTGCAATTGGATAAAGCTTACCATTATTAACTGCATGTGGAATACCAAGTGAATTATAAAAAAACCCATCAATGCTTAGTAAAAACCCATTTTGAATCTTTGAAAAATCAAATATCTGATTTATGTTTTCAGGCATAATGGTGGACACAACAAAATCATTCTCCATTAAGTCCTTAATTTTTGTACCGTACCCGCGGTTTGAAATATTAGGCGGCTCCTGTGTCCTTGTAATCCTTTTTATGTGTCTTATAAAATTTATGATTCCTTCCCTTACGTTCTGAATATGCGTATCAAGCGGAAGGTCAATATCGGAAGAAAAAGACTCCCTGATTGAAGGAGGTAAATCAAATTCTCTTAAAATTCTTGTCATTAAAAGCCTGGAGATCCTTCCGTTACCATCAAGAAACGGGTGCAGTCCTACAAACTTAAACTGAAAAGTTGCGGCAAGAGCTATGGGGTCCATTGCTTCTTGCGACTGTTCATCAATTTTAGCTTTTTCTGTATTGAACCAGTCACAAAGTTCATTCACTTTTTGCATCAGGTTCTTGGGCGAAGGATAAAGCAAAACGCCATATACTTCATTTTCCCCACGCCCGAAGGGCTCGGGAATAAAATCAATCCCTATAATTTCTTTATTACGTTTAATCTGTTCAAACTTTTCAAGACTAATTGGTTTTTCAAGATACGAATGAAAAACGCGGCGTTTTCTGTAAACCCCGCCTTCTGTAAAAACGCGGCCCTTAAAAAACGGCAAAAGTTTTCCAAAAAAGCTTTGTTTCGCTTTTTGGTTTTCCATTAGAATTTTATGTATTTCAGAAAAAAACTCAGGCGTGTAATGAAGCTCGCCAAGCGGGATTTTTTTAAGCTCCAAATCGGCGCTGTACCATGCACTTGAAAGTTCAACGCCGAAAACCTCAGACTCGTGAAGCCCTTTTTCTTTTGCCTCTTTTGCGCGCTCCAGATTTATAAGTTGTGCCCAAAAATTTGATTCCTTCTTGGCACTCCAATCTAAAAGAAACCTTTTGCTTATCCATATTTTTTGTATCTCTTCTGTTGTGAGTTTTGCTAGCGGTTTTCGCAGGGGTATGGAGGACCCTTGCAAAACACCTTCTTGATCTTCGGTTTGAGCGTCTCTATCTTCGGGATTAATATCCCGACCCTCAAAATTATTATCAGAAACGTGGCTTGAAAATTCAAAATCAGCAAATACACTTTGGCACTTGGTACTTAAGCTTGCGCCACTGGATAGAGGTGCAAAAAAACACGAAACCATTAATAAGGACAATAGCTTTAGTCTTGTCATTGTTTACAACGCTCGGGGCACTTAATACACCCTGTTTGTGCGCATGGCCAATGTTTTGAGAAAATATTTTTTTACTCTGAAAAAACAAATAGATGCAAGATTACTGTTTACAAATGGCACTTAATTTCCAGACTCTAATAAAAAAGTATTCTAGTTAAACCCCAATTGAGCGAAAAAATTCGCTCTAACTTCAAAAAATGTCTTATTTTTGGTTAAAAAATGTGCATTTTTGAAAAATTAAAACCCGCTAAAGAAGAGATAAAAAAATCCACTTTTAAAAAATAAATGGAGTCAAAACAAGTCGTTTTTAAAAGAAATGCACCTTTTTATTACTCAATTGGGGTTAAATATTGTTAAAATGCATGCATTTCTTTGTGCCGCATAGATTTCAAAAGCACGAGAATCATGCGCTAACCCGTGATTAGACCCAGAACCATTTTTTAAGTGGAATTCTACTTTTGTGAAAAATAGTTCCGGCCGTCGCTGATGTTTGCTTATGACAACTTCTACACTCAAAAACCTTCCTGCTTTCAATAAAGTCCCCTTCTTTTTTGCAGGAAGGACAGCAAAAACCGCCTGGCCATCGAGTCTTGGTAAGAAAGCGCAAACAAGATCGCTCACCCGGAAATTGAGAAGAAAAACTGATTAATGTAGTTGGTTTATAGGGCTGTTTATTGGTTTTATTCATACTAATCGGGATCTTAACACATATCTTACCTGATCTAAAGGTCTAATCACGCCTGGGTATGCACTTGACGTCACTTTTGGTTGAAAAGATCAATGAAATCAGGCACAGGTTACGTCAAGTGCATACCCTTACTATTACCCACAAGTAGGATGCTACATCAGTGCAAGACTCCAGCCTTCCG
>CAZQUK010000012.1:367-20466 GCA_964596435.1 uncultured Oligoflexia bacterium | reverse complement strand
GTTATATTAGGTTCAAACTATTAAACGGTTGCACTTCAGATTTGAAGTCGGGTGCAAAAGCAGGAATAGCTATTGATAAGGTCAATGTAAGACCGGGTTTAAGCCAAGTAAAAGTTATAAAGCTGGATCCTTCAGCTATTCAATAAAATCAATATTTGACCTAATAATCTAAACTTACTCAAATCCTTAAAATGGAGATTTTTGTAGTGTCGCCGAAAAAATTAACTCCATCGCTAAGCCCCCAGCCAAGCTGGGGTGAATCCCAAAGTTTTACAATTCCGGGAATAGTGTAGGATATCTCCTTTCCACAGCTTGAACCGCTCAAGCCACGGAAAGAAGTAATATGAATAATTGCGAATCCCTACTTAAGATACGTCTCTTAAAAACATAACTTTTGGTGCGAGCGACAGGGATCGAACCTGTGACCCCTACCGTGTGAAGGTAGTGCTCTACCGCTGAGCTACGCTCGCACGACGAATAAATTAAAAACAAACATAATGACCGAAACCTTGCAAGAAGAAGCTCAGGCAGGTTAGTTAATGATTTCGAGGAACTACCCTTTCGGTTATCTTTTTCCATGAGTCAGCACGATTTATCAACACTAGTTTGCAGGAAAAAACCCTTAACAAACAAAGATTTGATACAAATGTGGGGTTGCTTTTATGCGGCTTGACACGCGTACCCAGATACCATACAATAATAGTCAAGTACTGGGGGGTGTTCCTTGAATAAAGAGGAATCGGGGGGACGTATGAAAAAAACAAATTCCGTATTAAGTCAATTGTCTCTAATAAAATTCGTAGCATTATTGATGGTGTTTTCGGGATGTACAGATTCAAAATCTCTGTTTCCAGTTGATGAAATTGATGTTGGTAGAAAAGAACCTATCACCCAAGTTGATAATAGTTTCATAGGATGTCTGGATGCCTGGGTTGAGAGTCCTACCCAGGTGGGGCTTAAGTTTCAGTTTCCTGAAAATTACTCAAAAATAATCATTGAGCGTGATGGGGAGCGTATTTTTGAAACCACTAATAGATCCATTACTACCAAAATAGACACGGTCCCACTTGCTGGAGTTACGTATTCTTACAAAGTTTTAGCAGTTGTTGAAGACAGTGTTGTAAGAGCCGGCGTTAATATTTGTACCATTACTCCAACACCAGACACGCTTAACGACTACAACTACAGTGGCGTTAAGCTTGTAACACAATTAAACACTAATCAGGTTGAAGTAGAATGGCACAGACTTCCCACAGACAATCAGGTTAAGATTTCAAAGTTTTATTTATATGCTCAACCCACAAAAGTATTTGATAAAGATAAACCTGAAACTTTTAACTGGGACAACCCACATCAGATAGTGCCATTTGTTAACGGCATAACTGCAAAAGTACTGGATGTCGGCAAAGATTTAGGCGATGAACTACTATACAGATTTGCAGTTCGCGCATGTATGGAAACTGAAGTCAGGACCACGTCTGGTACAGTAAAAAGAGATGTGTGTGATACAAACACAGTTATATTTTTAGGTGTAAAAACCAGTACGGCATATTTTGGCGAAAAAACTGCGGATATTGGTAAACCCGGAACCAGTGGTATTAAACAAATTGCGCCCGATAGGGACAAAGGTATCCTACTTGCTGAACTTCCATGGAACCATGTAAACGGTTGTGTAAGTAAAAGGACGCTTTACTGGAAACACTGGAACGATAACGAAACCCCAACAGCCATTAGTTCAAACCCGCTTGATTATGATTCACTAAAAGCCATTAAAAGAACACCCAATGAATGTATGCCAAACAGTTCAGAAATAAATCTTGAGCTTTCTGCAAATGCAATGGTTGGTATTGATACTTTTAGTAATAAGATTTTTCATTTTCTACTTGTTGATGAAGACATTAGCGGGCATAAAATAATTCATACGCCTTTTTCACTTCAAACAGGCGATACAGATGCTCCACGTTTTAGCGGATTAATATCAGTTCGCTGGCCAAATGAAGGAAATTCAGATGAAGTTTCAAATTGCCTGGCTCAAGGAGCCGTTAACGGGAAAATTGGCGAAACGTGCTTAGTTTTTGAATTTAATCCAACTTTTTCAGAAATTGCTAATCCAGATTTTGGTGCTGATCACTATGTTCTTTATTGGAGTGAGGATTTGGCTGAAACATATACAGACACAACACCACCTGGAGCGGCATGTGAGCTTATTAACGATTCGGCCTATCACGCCCAGAATAGTGTGGTTATTGACAACCCACTGAATATTACAAGTAGTGAAAAAAATCTATTTGGCTCATCAACGGTAAACTATGCGCTTAGTGGTTTTGACAGAAGAACAAAATATACTTTTTGTTTATTGGCACGTGATAAAGTCGGCAACGTATCAAAATTAGATATTGACGGAAATCTTGCCCTTATAAATAAAAACATTACTTCAATGGATAAAACACATCCGGTTTTTGGTGGTATTACAGGCGCTTCTGCTGATAAAAATTTGGTTACAGTTTCATTTAATAAATCGTTTGATTTTGATGTTAATGCATATTTTATTGAGGTTTCTGCCCCTGGGCGCGCAGATAATTCATTAATAAAAATTAATCCATCAGAGTTTGCGCCAGGTCAGGACACTTATTCAAAAATAATTGATATATTTAACACTTCTATTCTTGAGGGCGATACTGCAACTTTTAAAGTTTACTCCTGTGATGATGCCGCTCTTTTTACACCATCATTAAATGCTTTGGCCAACAATAACTGTACAGACGGTGGAAATTCCCGCGACGTTACAATTACAGACCACACAGCACCTAAAGGTTTTGAGGGACTTACTGATGTTTTGGTTTCAACAGGTCCCAACCAGATACGCGTACAGTGGGGTATTAATTATTTAGCGCAAGATGGGTCGTACCTTTTAACAGAAGAAGAAAAATCTGATTATGCAGGGTTTAATATTTATCATGTTCCATATGTTTATGCAGGCGACCTTGATACCCTTTGGGACAAAGTTAAAAAGGGTGAGTATTCATGGCAGCCAATAAAAACAGTTAATTGCCCAAGCCAAAATTGTTGGACTGGCGTTGATGGTGCGGGAAAATTAATTACCCCAATTTCTGAAGACACAATTACTGATGGTAATTTTAAACCCGGTGCCGTTTATAACGTTTTAGTAACAGCTTTTGATGGAAGTGGTAATGAAACAGTAGTTTCAAATAGTGTAAATAAAAAACTATTCAGAGCACCAGATACCACAAAGCCAAGCATTAGCGGTACAATTCAGTTTTTACCACCATTACTGTCGGCAGAAGCATATATTGTTGATTGGACGCAAGTCACGTTTGGTGACAATCAAAATGAAGATTATGTTTTATATGAAAGTTATATTGATCCCACGGGTGTTTTTACTGGTGGAAGGCCCGCTAGTTTCATGTACAGTGTTTGCAGAAAAGATGGCTCCGCAATTGGTGCTTTACCAACGGTTGATGGCAATGGAAACGTAATAGCACCTGTTGGTTCACTGTGTACAGCATCTGATCTTTTTGCATCTGAATCGCTTTCTGAAGATGGCACACTTTTAATACCAAAATCCGAAGCGGGACACACATATTATTACATGGTTTGTGCAACGGATAGGTCTAATAATATCAACTGCAGTTTGGAATTTAGTAAGATAAATGAAGATACCACGCCACCTGTTTTAAGTAATTTCATGATGAACCCTTATGATGCAAATGGGTTTGACGATTACGCGATTGATCCTGGTACAATTTTAAAACAAGTTGATTATGCTAATAGCTGGCGTTTAAAATTTGATATTTCAGATTCTGAGTCATGTCCGGATTATCCAAGTAATTGCAAGATTGAAGTTAAAATTGAAACAAAATTTTCACAAACGTATCCGCTTTTAAGTTGGGCAAGTCCGTCACTTCTTGCTTGGACTGGGGACGCAGCACTTGATTCAAGCGGCTGGATTATGCTTAAGGATCTTGATGGGAACGCAAGTGCAAGCACAACGGTTGAGGTACTAAATCCAAGTCCTCTGGCGCTTAGGTTTACAACTAATTTTACAAATGGATCTATTGCTGCAAATGTGCCTGGATTTATTTTTTATAAAATTAATGCAAATATTAACGGCAAAAACTTAAATGCTGTTCCTAAAGAATATTCAGTACATGTTGGTAAGTCATTAACGCTTACTGGTATTTCAAGAAGCAGGGGTAAAGTGCAGGGTGGAAATATTGTTGTAATCACGGGTGACGGTTTTGAAAAACAGGAAACACCGGCTCCTGTTGACGGTGATTTAATGGGTGTGTATTTTGGCAGTAAAGTTAGTCCAAATAAATGTGATGTGCTATTTAGCTCGAGCCAAAAAATATATTGTCAGACACCCTACTTTGCACCTGGCCCTGGACTTGTTGATGTAATAGTTACACATCCAGACGGTGTGCAGGAAGGAACATTAAGCCAAGCGTATGAATTTATAAACCAGTCAAGTGGTGAACCTAATTATTGTGATAAATCTGGATCATATTTGGGGGCCACACCTCTTGGTGCGGGTACTGAGGCTGATCCTTATAGAATATGCACAGGTGCGCAGCTTTTATGGAGCATAAAAAATAATGGTGAAAGCGGAGTGCCTGCCGATAAGTATTATGAAATTCATGATCATCTAACTTACGTAGGGATAACAAACGACGCCAGATACCAGCTTGATGGTTGTGTATCTCCTGCTTGCTACGGTAGTTCTACACCACAGGCAAATCACACTTTTTACGGAAAATTAAATGGTAATGGCTATTCAGTAAATGGAGTTACGAATACAAATCATGCATTTTTGAAAAATTCGGTTTATTTTTATTGGAAAAGAAATGCTGGGTTGTTTCCTAGATTAAGTGGGGCGCAAATTAGTAATCTAGTTATTGCTTTTCCAGCCCTAAAGGCTTTTGCAGGGTTCAGACCAACCGGAACAAACACATCAAACAATTGTCAATATTGGGCAAAAGAGGAAGGCACTTATGTAGGTGCTTTAGCAGGCGAAGTAGTCGGCCCATCTACAATTACAAATGTGCTTGTAGAAAACGCATTACTTTACGGAAATGCATATATCGGTGGCTTAGTTGGTAGTATTACTGGTGGAAGTATAATTGAAAATTCATCTGTTAAAGATACAGTTATTTCTCCATTCGTTTCGTTTGGGTATTCTTGTGGTGTTTCAACTGCTGATTTTATTCCAGATGGCAAATACGTTGGCGGGCTTGTTGGATATACCATTTACAGTTATATAAGAAGTTCTTTTTCAAATACAAAAATAAGTACTTATTATGATAATGCACGTAAATACGGATATCAGGTTGGTGGACTTATTGGGTATATACATTCAGGTTGGCAGGTTATTGAAAATACGCAAACTGAAGTTGAAATTACTGGTACTAACACAATTAGAGTTGGCGGCATGATTGGTGAAAGTGCAAGTGATAATTTAACCATTTCAAATTCAGCAGTTCAAGGATCAGTGTCTGGAAGTAATTATGTTGCAGGTCTTTATGGTATTGTTAATGGCACGGCCCTATCAAAACAGGTTTTTACATCTGTTCGCATAACAAATGGAAGTACTAAAAATAATGTTATAGCCTATGGTGGCGCAGGAATGACTTTTAATAAAACTTATTTTGATAAAGAAATAAATTTCCCTTCAGTGTCAGATGCTAATGTTTGCAAGGGCGCTGACCCAATAAACTGTGCCATTGGTTTTGAAACCAACGAAATTCAGGACCACAGCACAAGCCACATTTTTGATACATGGAATGAGGATGGTGGCGGTATTGCTCTTGATCCTGCTCCATGGACACTTCTTGATGGCAGATATCCAAGGCTGAATGGTGTGCCTGCCCAAATGCTGCTTCCAGATTTATCGGTTGGATTTTGAGGGGTGGGTGTTGCGGCTAATTAGGCGGAGTGTAGCTTTGTTTGTGGCATATGTTTTGCTCAGTAATCGCTTAGAGCAATTTTTTGAGTTTCAATTTGTAAGTTTGATGACAGCGCCGCTGGTGTTTTTATAATTTTTGGTGAGAGTTTATTTGTTCAAGCACAGTGGCGGGCGTTTTTTAAATTGGGTTGGGAACTTTAGACAGTAAAGCATAATACCTCACGGTTTTTTTACCCGATAAAAATATTTTTATGTTGACATGATTCTATCTAAAAATCTTTTTTGTGATTTGTTTTTTCGTATGGTGTTTTAAAGTGGGCCCAAGCATATGTAATGTTTTGCACGCGGGCCACCCATGGCTACAAGTAACGGCAATGCCTTCCGCAAGGCGGTGCAAGAAGGGGACCCGCAACAACCGCGCATCCACCTCCATGCAATCCATTAATCCTCCACGTTATGACGACCCATGCGTGTAAAAACACATGAAGCCACGAAAATATATTCCAGATAATGAATAATGAACTTAGAAATTGGCTGTAACTGTTATTAAACCAACCGACAAGTGTGAGTAAAAAAAAGTTAAACATATCGATATTATTAAATAATTGCTTCTTCCTTGGGCCCCGTTCATCGTAAGACCGCAACTCCCCAAGCACCGTCAGTCAAAGAACCCACAACCGCAAGCCCACAGGCCTGCCTCACGCCTCACACCTCACACCCCACACCTCACACCCCACGCTCATCCATTCACTGAGTCCACTCGCTACTTACGGGCCATAAAATTTCCACACAAAAACAATGCATCATATAATTTTATACCAAAATGATGATATAATCTTTACTCAAGTATTGTATTTCTTTGGAGTTTCTTAATTGTAAGGCTGCATCAAGTGTGCTTTAATCAACTACTGAATTCAAACTAACAATCAAATAAAAAAAATGGAGTAAAAATAAAAATGGCCGAAGTTGTATCACATGATGTCTTAATTCTAGGTACAGGTCTTGCTGGTCTTAGGGCCGCAACAGAAATCGCAAGGGTTTCTGGTGGCTCAATAGACATGGGACTTATTTCAAAAGTTCAAATTATGCGCGCCCATTCTGTTTGTGCAGAAGGTGGAACCGCTGCAGTTTTAAGGGAAGATGAAGGCGATTCTTTAGATCTTCACGCCTGGGATACTGTTAAGGGTTCCGATTTTCTTGCTGATCAGGATGTTGTTACAAAATTTGTTGAAACTTCACCAAAAGAAATCTGGCTCCTTGATCATTGGGGCTGTCCGTGGTCCAGAAACCATGACGGCAGAATTTCACAGCGCCCGTTTGGTGGACACTCTTATCCGCGTGCAACTTTAGCCGCAGATAAAACGGGTTTTTTTGAGGTACAATGTTTGTATGATACTCTTTTGCGGCACACAAATTTTACTCGTCACGAAGAAGTATTTGTTACTTCAATTATTATTGAAGACGGACAATTTAAAGGTGTAACAGCAATTGATTTACCAAGCGGAAAATTTGTAATTTTAAGAGCAAAGGCTTTATTAATTGCCTCAGGCGGTCTTGGAAATCTTTATGGGTTTACAACATATTCACAAACAGTAACGGGCGATGGGCAGGCTCTTGCATACAAAGCGGGCCTTGCACTTGAGGATATGGAATTTATTCAGTTCCATCCAACAGGTCTTGTTCCAAGTGGAATATTAATGACAGAAGCATGTCGTGGTGAAGGTGGTTATTTAAGAGACAAAGACGGCAATCGTTTTATGGAAAAATACGCGGCAAAAATGATGGAAACCGCACCTCGCGATATCGTTTCGCGCTCCGAGCAAATTGAAATTGAAGAGGGACGTGGGGTCCCATCAGTTGATGGCGGGCACCAAATAAATCTTGATCTTACACATCTTGGCGCAGATAAAATTAATAAACGCTTACCTCTAATCAGGGAAGTTTGTATGAAATTTATTGGCCTTGATCCAATTGATAAACCAATTCCGATTCGTCCAGTTGCGCATTATTCAATGGGTGGCATTGAAACAGATATTAATGGAAAATGTAAGGCAGAAGGTATTTGGGCCGCAGGTGAAGTTGCATGTGTTTCCTTACATGGAGCCAACCGTCTTGGTTCAAACTCCACGGCCGAGTGTCTGGTTTGGGGTGGTATAACCGGGCAGGAAATTGCAAAGTATTTAAAAACATCAAAGGCACTTCCGGATTTATCGCTTACAAATGCCGAAGAAGAGGAAAAACGTGTTTTTGAAGTAATGCTTGCAAAGAACGGCAAAGAAAACCCTTATGCTATACGCCAGGAACTTCGCAAAACCATGAACGATAATCTTGGGGTTTTTAGAACTGCTCCTGAAATGCAAAAAGCACTAGATAAAATTAGGGAACTTAAAGAACGCTTTAAGAATATCTTCATTAAAGACAAGGGCAGAATTTATAATTCAAACCTTATGAACACCATTGAAACCGAAAACCTTCTGGATCTTGCTGAAGTTTCAGTTCTTGGCGGACTTAAGAGGCAGGAATCTCGTGGCGGGCACGCAAGGCGTGATTTTACAACCAGAAATGATGACAAGTGGTTAAAACATACTCTTGCTTATTACACTGAAAAAGGTCCACGATTTGATTACAAGGATGTTACCATCGATAAGTGGAAACCGGTTGAGAGAAAATATTAGGTAAAAAAAGAAGGAACTAAAATTATGCCAAAAAATAAAAAATATCCAAATCGTTTAGGTTTAGCAGGTTGGGCAATTGGCGGAAGATGGGGCCTTGAGCGCTATCTTTATACATTACATAGAATTACCGGCCTTGGTTTACTTTCTTATTTTCTGCTGCACATTCTTGCAACAAGCTCCAGAGTTTTTGGAGAAGGTGCATGGGATACAGTAATAGGTGGTTTATCAAGTACGTGGCTTGGAATGGTTGGAGAGCTGATGGTGTTTTTAGCTTTTGCATTTCATGCCTGCAACGGTATCAGGCTTGTAATTATTGAGCTTGGTTTTGGTGTCGGCAAACCAGAAGAACCAATTTATCCATACAAGTCATCACTAAATGTTCAAAGACCACTTATGGTTTTAGTAATGCTGGCGGCAATGGTTGTTGCAGTTGCTGGTGTTTATGACTTCTTTTTTCTGGCGGCACATTAATAGTTAATAGGAGATAAAAAAATGAGAGAAACAAAATTTTGGGCATGGCATATAATTTCGGCAGTTGTGATTTGTGTATTACTTGGGCTTCACATGGTTGTAATGCACATGGATGGACTACTTGGGTACAACAACCCGGCGGGACCAAATGCAATTGACTGGTATAATGTTGTAGCAAGGGCGCAGGTTGTAGGACAGGCTGCAATTTATGTTGTTCTTTTGGGCGCAGCACTTTTTCATGGTCTTTATGGCGCAAGAAATATTCTTTTCGAATATTCTCCAATTAAGGGTTTGCAGACATTTATTAATGTTCTGTTTATTGCAATTGGTACAGGGCTTTTTGTTTATGGTTCATGGGCCGCAATTGCGGCACTTGCACTTAAGGACACAATTTAAGTTTTTTAAGCGAGGATAATAAAAATGACAGAAATAAAAAATGTAACATATAGGGTTCGTCGTTTTGATCCAGATAAGGATAAGGCGCCACATTATGAATCTTTCACAGTAAGAGTATCGCCAGGAATGACGGTTTTAGATGGTCTTCACCAGGTTCGTGAAGAGCAGGATACAACCTTAAGCTGGCGCTATTCATGTCGTATGGGAGTTTGTGGTTCTTGCGGAATGCTAGTAAATGGGAAACCCATGCTTGCATGTAATAACCAGATTCTTGATATTTCATCAAAAGAACTTGTGGTGGCACCACTTCCAAATTTTGATATTATCAAGGACCTTGTTCCTGATTTGGGGCATTTGTTTGAAAAACACCAATCAGTGCGCCCATACATTCACAGAGATGATGAGAGTGAGCGCGAAAATCCAACGCGTGAATATTTTCAAACCGCCGAGGAGCTTGAGACTTATTTGCAATTTACTTATTGTATCCGCTGCGGACTATGTATGGCTGCATGTCCAACGGTTGCAACGGACCTTGAGTATTTAGGGCCCATGCCACTGGCGCAATCTTATCGTTGGAACACCGACACACGCGATGAAGGTTTTGATAAGCGCAAGAAAATTGTTGGCTCTTCACATGGGGCATTTAGTTGTCACTATGCTGGTGAATGTTCAAATGTTTGCCCAAAGGGTGTGGACCCTGCACGTGCAATTCAGCACCTGAAAAGAAGGCTTGTTCTTGATTATTTTGGACTTCTTAAAAAGAAAAAGGGTTGTGATGTTGTTGGAAAACCATGTGCTCCAAGAAACCCCGCAATTCCGGATGCACCAAAGCACACTGTTTAGTTTATAAATCTTGGTTCGCCAGTGAATCTGCGGTGCGCAATAAACCAATCTAAAAAATTGTCTTAAAAACTTTGGTGGCTAATTGAAGTTAATCGGATGGGATTGTTAACAGTGGGCTAGTGTTCGGGTTTATAGATCCTTAAACATCGGCAGTCGCTTGAATTTAGGATGAATATCAAGGAATTCATTTGCAACATTCTCAAATTCATCATCTTCCTTCATTTCCTTTAATGTCTTTAGTTCAAAAAGCCAGGCAGGAGCATTTTTGGGATCAAGCTCACGGCTTTGTTTGAATGCTTCAACAGCTTTTCTTTTCTTACTTTTTTGAAGAAGCATTTTTCCTTCGTTAAAAGCACCCTCAGCATTAGTGAAAACCTTTTTTGCTTCCTTAATTTCCTTCTTGTATGTTGCAGGAGGGGTGGCGCTCTTTTTTTCTTCTTTTTTTGCTTCAATCACGGCTTTTTCAATTGCTCGTTGCTCCTGAAGTGTCGTATGTGGCATTCTTGATTCGTGTGGAACATGGCGTGTGCCTCGTAACTTAAATTGATTTCGCCACATCTGAATTAAGGCAAGACGGCCTTCTTTTTCTGAAAGGGTTGGTTCTTCCTTAAGGATAAGTTTTTGACCGACATAGATTTTATTTGAGTCTTTAAGTTTGTTCCAACTTGCAATTTGTTTTTTACATGTTCCATAAAGATAAGTGGAGATTAAGGATAAAGCGGTTGTATCTTCATTTACTGTAAAATAATAAATTTCTTCGGAATAAGATTTTGCAGAAAAAGGCAGGCTGCAAAAAAGAAGAAAAAGAATTATTGATACTTTAGCCTTTTTCAATAATCCACTCCTAATCTTCTGTGCTGTCCACAGGGAATTCATAAGCCAGATCAAGTGATATGGTTTTTGAGCGTCCTACGTAATGTAATATTTTTATTTGTAAATCTGCATAGTGTAAGGATGTTGAAATTCTTTTTCCTTTATAAAGGAAGGTCCAGCCACCACCAAGTGCCATTTCACGACTTGAAAGAGATCTTACTTTAAAATTACTTGCAACAGGTGAAAATTTTAAATAAGCAAATGCAAAATTTCCTTTGCCCATGGATCGACTGATAGTGGGGTAAAGTTGGGGGCCGGCAAGATTCTGAAAGCCAAACGACTTACTTGTTACAGACATTGTATTGTAATAAATTCCGCCCATAAGTTGTAGTGTCCATGGTGTTTCTTCAAATGGAAAACGATATCCACCACGTAAATTAAATCCTAGAAAATGAGCTGAAGTAGAATCATTGCTCGACCCTATTGTGAAAGCGTTATAAAAAACATTTGTTCCAAGATCTAAATTAGGAGGAAGAATCTTATATCTGTAACTTGCCTTAACTGTGACCAAAGTTGCAGTGTAATCGGTAAAATTTGTTTGTGAATAAGTTAAAAGTGTTGGACCTAATCCCACACCAACAAAATGCTTGGCAGATGCTCCGGATTGAGCCTTTGTGGTTTTGAATTCTTCATATTGTATAAAACGAATAATTAGTGTTTCTTCTTTTACATTACCCATTCCATCAACTTCAACAAATGTTATTGGGGTTGATGGGCCTCTTAAAATAACTTCTTGGGAAAAAGTTTTCTTATCATCTGTGCTTTCAACAAGCCAAGTTTCACCACAAATAAGGTTCCAGTCTTTTTTAGTATATGCTCCGTCAACGTGAACATAAATTTCCTCTTTCCACCATGTTGAGCGCTTTCGAATAGGGATGTGTTCTTGATTAAATTTCATTTCTCTAATTTGTTCAGATGATTTTGGGCGAACAATTTCTGCAAAAAAGACTTTGTCAGCAGCCAATGAGGGTGTGGAGATTAAAAAAATTAGAAAAAGCAAAAATACGGATATCATCCTAGATTAGAGTATCTGTTAACTACCTAGAAATAAAGTATTTTATTGATTTTGCGCGGCGCGAAGAATAAAAAAGGGCTGGTATTTTTGCTTTTGAAATTCTATCCGCAGTCATCCACTTTTTTACAGAAGGTCTTTTTAAGTGTGCCTGTTAACCGGCAAAACAAAATGGTATTTAGATTCGAAGAAAAAAAACAAAAAAAACTTGTGCTCGATTGCTTGATTGAAGGAGTCACCGTCTATTTCATCAAAATCCATAATCCAAGTAGAGCAATGGCATTCAAAATTTTTTAACGGCATATTTCAAGAACTTTATGATGCGCAAAAACGATATCCTTTCAATAACACTGTGTGGGTCATCAATGGAAAATATGTTCGCTTAACTTAACATTTTGCGGGCTATCTAAACTTTTGACACTTTCAAAGTGCGTGTACATTTTTTGGGTATTCAAGGTGCTAAAGGGCCTGAAAAACCCAAAAAAACTTAATAATATCAATAATGTAAAAACAAAAAAACCTTGTGTCTTGGCTCTCAAATTGCATCTAACTCTCACAAGAGAGAGAAGGATAATGATTGCAGTACTGAGTGGTTTTAAAAATTTTTCATTCATATTTTTTATCGCTATTTTAAGTATTTCTACTGCTAGAGCAGATAAATGGGAAAAACTTGATAGTATAGGAAGCTTTACGCTTGATGGCTCAAACGCAAGGTTTGTTTTAGAAAGTGTGTTTAATGATCTTGAAGGTTTTCTTCGGCACTTTGAACCCGTAGGCGCCGATATTGAAGATATTGAAATTAATGCCCGCGGCCCAAAGGGTGTGCCGAGAGTGACATTTCTTGCAGAAAAACTTTCAGGTCTTATTTCAGCAACCGTTAGATCTGATTTCACAATTACAAAAATAGAGTGCAAGCTACCAGCACTGAGGGGCGGTTACGGCATTATTGTAAATCTCGAAGAATCTGATGAACTTTTATCTGATCAGGTGAGTGATTTAAGAATAGATGTCTGCATGCATGAAAAACCTGAAAATAAACTTCTTGTCTCAACAAAAAATTATATCAAAAAGGGTAGGAACCCTGGCCTTATTACATACCCCGTGGTCAAAGATCTGATTGAAGCGCAAACGGATTCAGTTATTTTGGCAGTTACAAAATATGCAAAAATATTGCAGTCAAAAACCAAAAAACAGCTTGGTTGGGCCGTGGATACATTAGGTGAATTAAATTCAGTTAAGAATCAAACCTGTAGTGAAAGGTGTGAAAAATAATAATTAGAAATATTAAATGGTTCAAGCAATGAAAAGACTTTTTACTAATGTTTACATCACACTATAATAACTTGATAATACACAGTATTTTTGTCGGGTTGACCGTACCGCTCGGTGGGTATCGCGTTAACAGTGTGTTTGTGCTTGTGTTAGTAAGCACGCGTGGATTATATCTTTGGAGAAAAAAACTGGTGCTTTGTAGTAAAAAAGTATTACTCCCAATACTACTTATTCTTCTCTCCCTTCCTTCTTGTCAGGATTTTATTGAAACTATCAATATTGTCACCGATGCAACCCACCAGGAACAGTTAAGTTATGAGCGCCTTAACAATAGAATAAATGACCATGGTGAGGAAAACTTTATTCGTTTTAAGGATTGGGTAAACGATTACTTGGATGTTGTAATTCTTACAGATAGGACTCAACAAAAATTACAGACAGTTCGTGGAGTTGAAAAAAATTATTCAATTAATAAAATCCGCGAGCTTAAACGTGCCCTTGATAATTTGTTTTATAGAGATGTTGCAATAACCGTTTTAATTCCATCTTGGCACAATGTTGAGTCAGACAGATTGCTGGATAAGCTTCTAAGAGGATTTGATGAGCTTAGAAATACATACAAATTAATCTTTGATGAAGAACCAGGACCTAAGAAGTTTTCAATTGAGATTTTACATGATGAGTCTCTTTTGGATACAAGGCAAATATGTTTGGAAAAATTTATCCTTCCAAAGCTTTTAGATGTTCTTGCCGGTGCGGTGTCCAATATACCACACGATGAAGCTGAGTATTGTTTAATTGCGGCTGATAGAGCGTGTGGACATCAGATGGATATGAACTGTCTTGAAGAAAAGGTTTTACTTATTGCTGCAAAAGTTTCAAGGATTGGGTGCACTGAACTCCGATTCCCAAATAATGGATTTCCAAGGGGGGCAGGGGGGGGATTAAGGTATCCTGCTACTTGGTTAATTAGTGAAATTGAGGCTTGCGTGTCTCAAGATTCCGTATTTAAATATTAATAATGAGCCATGATTTTTTGACCTCCGATGTTATGTGTCTAATGCGTGGTGAATAGATTTAAATTATTTATTTCTGTATATATTAGTTAATGAGTCTTAGTATAAAGTATTGGTTCAACGAAATTAATGGAGTTGTTAAATATGGCAAGGCGCACAATGCTAATTGTACTGTGTTTATTTCCTTTGGTGTTTGGTTGTAAGGATGAAGCACCAAAACTGAAAATTGAGAAAATTTCAGAAGAAGAGAAAAGTGAACTTACCGGACCACTTCTTGAGTCAATTAGTGGCGCCGACCAGTTAATGGTTATCAGTATTGATGGGGAAAATAAAATAATCAAAGCAAAGGATTTCTTTGAAATTGGTGATTCATTTAAGACAGATGGTAATACTGCGGCCAGATTAATTTATGGCGGTGGATCGCAGGTATTGGTTTCAAAAAATTCTAATGTGGTTGTTGGAGCATCTGATGTAAATTACGGTAAATCCAATCTGGCACTACCGTCCGGAAAAATCAGAGTTCTTATTAAATCAAAGCGCGATGGATCAAAAAAGATATTTTTCAGATTAAAAACAGGTTCTGTTGCCATGGGGGTTCGCGGAACAGATTTTATTGTGGATGCTAATCAGGCGGAAACCTCCGTACATACGGTTTCTGGAAAAGTTGACGTTGCAAAAGATATTAAGGACCTGGATGAAAGTGCCGTAAGCGTAGGAGAAGGCGAATTCACTCAAATAAAAAAATCAGAAGAAAAAATTGAAAAACCCAAAAAATTTGAGGTGCCTACTTTTTTGAACAAAATTAATAATGAAGATCCAAAAATGCATAATCTTTGGAAAGTGGCCGATAAAGATGCCAAAACCGACAAGGTTGAAAACAAATTCAGATATCTTCAGGAAGAGTATAAAAAAGAGCGAAAACTAAGAATATTAAATCAAGGCGATGCCCTAAAAGATAAGACAGGGGGGGCGCTTGAAGCCAAGGAAAATATAATTAAAAAAGCTCCAAAAATTAGTAAACCATCAACCACAAAAATCAAGGCTGTAAAAAAAGAAATTAAACTTCCACCAAAACCAAAACTTCCACCAAACCCTGTTGTTAAAGCGCCATCAGCACCAAAATTGCCACCAACTCCGCAGAAACCTAAAATTAGTCCAAAGCTTCCTGATGCACCACCAATGCCAAAGAAAAAGTTTGGATTTTAAAGGTTTTGGGACCTGTTTGGCTAATTACTTTTCAGAGGACACTAAACCAAGCGTCTGACAATATCCGAACTTGCATTTGGTTTATAATTTCTGGCTATTTTTTCCTCAAGCTTATGGATTTGTGCGCGGTCGTTAAATAAATTAAGAATCTGTGTGGATAGCAGTAAGCCAGAGGTTGTTTTTTCGTCCAGTAAAATTGCAGCATTTGTGTCGGCAAAATACTTAGCATTTTTTTTCTGATGGTCATTGGCGGCGTAGGGAAAGGGAATTAAAACTGCTGCCCTTTTTACAGTTGCAATCTCTGATAAAGTTGAGGAGCCTGATCTGCAAATAATAACAGATGCTTTTTCGTAACAAGGCTTCATATCAATAATAAACTTTTCAACAAACGCATTAAACCCGCCATCTTTATAGGCCGCTTTAACTTTATCAAAATCGCCACTCCCTGTTTGGTGAATGAAATGAATTTTATCCCTATAGTCCTTTAAGTGTTCAAGCGCTTCTATCACAAGATTATTAATACCCCTGGCACCCTGGCTACCACCAAAGATAAAAACACAAAAAGGATTGTGTGCGGCCGGTTCAAGTGGTTTTAATTGGGATCTGACGGGATTGCCAGTAAGAATAGTTTTACCCGTTGAAAAAATATTTTCAATGTCAGGAAAAGTTATAAATATTATTTTTACAAATTTTCCTAAAATACGGTTTGTAAAACCAGGAACTGAGTTCTGTTCAAGAATTGAAATTTTACACCCAAATGGCGCTGATATTAAACTTGCAACCAATAAGAAGGGGCCTGATGCATAACCCCCAACACCAATTACGGCCTTGGGACGATATTTTAATAAAATTAAAAATGAATGCAAAAAAGCAAAAGGTAGTTGAATGATTGTTTGAAGTTGTTTTAAAATTCCAACTCTATTTAATGAACCAATTTTAAGAAGCAAAAGAGGGTACCCAGCTTTTGGAACCATCTTTTCCTCAATACCCCCCTTTGAACCAACAAATAAAACACCACTATTTTGGGGCTGTTGTTTCTGCCATTCTTCTGCTACAGCAATACCGGCCGCCACATGTCCACCAGTTCCACCACCTGTTACAATTAAACCATTTATTGAAATTTTGTTTGTATTCATAATTAATAATTTAAAATATTTTTCTTTTTTGGTCCTCTGGAAACACTAAGTAAAATTCCAAGAGCAAACAAATTTACAAGAAGTGAAGAACCGCCATAGCTTAAAAACGGCAGGGTCAGCCCCTTTGTTGGTAACAAACCAAGCACTACACCCATATTAGTAAATGCCTGAATACCAATACTCAATGTGACACCTGCGGCCAAGTACATTCCAAAAAGGTCGCCATGGTTTTTTTTGCATTTGTAAGCAATTCTAAGGCCCCTGAAAACCAGATAAATAAAAGCTGCCACAACTATAATAACACCAAAAAACCCTAACTCTTCGCCAATTACTGCGAAAATAAAATCGTTATGCGCCTCGGGTAGAAAAAAAAGTTTTTCTTTTCCGTTGCCTAGACCCACGCCCCAGAATTCACCATGTGAAAAACTTGCAAGAGATTGAATAATCTGAAATCCTCGGCCCTGCGGATCGATCCATGGGTTCAGATAACTAAAAAATCTGGCCAGTCTATATGGACTCACAGAAATCAGCCAAACCGCTAATGCTGAAAACACAGCTAGTGAGGCAAATAAATACCTTTTGGGAACACCGGCAAGAAACATAAGTAAAAAAATTGTAATTGCTAAAATTACTATCGTTCCAAAATCAGGCTGAAAAATCAGCAGGAAAAAAACCGGAAGGGGCAGGAAAAAGGGGGAAAGTACACCCGGCATGAAGCGTTGCAGTTCAGCTTTTTTTCTGAAAAGTTGTCTGCAAACAAAAATAACGACAGCAAGTTTTGCAAGTTCACCAGGTTGAAAATGAAAAAATCCAATACTTATCCAGCGTTTTGCCCCACCGACCTTCATACCAATGCCAGGGACATAAACAAGCACTAAAAGAATTATTGAAAAAAATAATAACATAACACTTAATTTGTACCAGTGTCGGTAATCAATACGCGACACCAAATACATACATGGCAAACCAAGAAGAAAAAACACAAGCTGCTTTTTTAAAAAAGTGAGGCCATCTCCGGTTCTTTCTTCGGCAAAGATAAAAGAGGCGCTGTAGATCATAAGTAAACCGGAAAATATAAGAAACATAACCAGAAAGAATAACTGCCAGTCAATATTTTCTGAGTCCTGGAGTTGATTGGTGTGGTTTACTATCCAGGTTTTAAATCTGTTGAACCAGTTTTTTAAAATAATCACCTCGTTCTTCGTGGTTGCGGAACATGTCATTGCTTGCACAACCTGGGGAAAGCAGCACGATGTCTCCGGTACGAGCCTTTTGGTATGATAATAACACAGCTTCTTCAAAAGTTCCTACCAGATAGGTTTCTGCAAAATCTCCAATGGCGCGATTAATTTTTTCTTTTGCTTCGCCAAGAAGAATGAGGGTTTTACATTTTTTCTTAATGAGTTCTTCTAATATTTCAAAATCTTCATTTTTATCCTTACCACCAGAAATTAGAATGATTGGGTTTGATTTAAATGCGGACAGGCTTTTTTGGATTGACCCAACGTCAGTACTTTTGGAGTCATTAAAAAAGTAGACACCGTTTTTGCGGCGTATAAACTCCAGCCTGTGGGGGACCCCTTCAATTTTTGAAATTGATTTTTGAATTTTTTCTGGATCTACACCCAAAAGTCTGGCAGTGCAAATTGCGTTCATGAGGTTTTCACGATTATGTGCGCCAAAAATTCTGGCTTTGGAAATATCGTATATTTCATCCTTATCTTCGATGCTAACAACAAGCTGTTTTTTATCTTCAATGGAATAGACGCCCAAGAATTTTTCTGAGATTTCTTTAACAGGAGGTGGCAAAATGGTTGAAGACACGGTGTACGGTTTTGGGGCTGGGGCTGGGGCCAAAACGGGTGAGTTTGCCGCATCAAATGACCTCTGTTCTGACTCAACAGTTTGAGAACCAAATGATTCACCACCAACTCCAATTTGTTGTGCTTGCACAGCTCCATGTGGGGTAATTGTGGGTGCTGGACTCATATAAAGTGAAGGGGTTTGCTCGCGGTTTTCTTGTATACTGGGCATCACGTATTCCGGTTTTTCCATCTTTACTACAACTGCGGGCATTGGAGGGTTTTTTGAAATCCAGAAAACCTGGCCAGGGCTTATTTCCTTAAATTTTACTGTTAGGGGGTTGTCTTTATTTAAAATTACATAGGTACTTCTGTTACAATTTTGAAGAAGCTTTCTCATGGTTGCTATATAGGATTCAATATCCGGATATTCTTTTGGTTGTATTTTACTAATGTTTGTAAAAATTGCAACGGAGGGTACCATGTTTTCAATTAATTCAAGTTCTGTGCTTGAAAATTCAGCTATCACAAAATCAACTTTGTTCCCTTCAGTAACGTGGTCCAGTAGTGGTGTGCCACAACTACCGCCTAAATAAGTTAAAAAGCCGGAGTGTTCAAATATTTTATTAAGCAGTATGGCGGTTGTGGTTTTTCCCATGCTTCCTGTGACTGCAATTAAGGGTTCATTTAGATATGTTACTGCGAGTTCGACTTCTGTTGTAATTGCAATTCCTTTTTCTTTGGCTTCTTTAAGTGGACTAAGATCTTTTGGAACTCCTGGACTTACAACTATTACTTCAGCTTCAGTAAAATATCTGGGCGTGTGCCTACCAAGATCAAAGTGAAGTTTAAGTTTCGAACAAGCTTCAATAGATTCCGAGAGCTCACTGCGCTGCTTGATATCGGTAACCATTATTCGCGCACCCTGTTTGGCCATAAAACGCGCAACTGCCGCACCGGATTTTCCAAATCCAACAATAAGTACTTTTTTACCTCTGTATTTACTCATCGGGTTACCTCAATTTAAGTGTAGACAACGTTATTAATGCAAGAATTATTGAAATGATCCAAAATCTGACAATTACTTTTGGTTCTGCCCATCCTTTAAGTTCAAAATGGTGATGGATGGGTGCCATTTTGAAAACTCTTTTGCCTGTTAGTTTAAAACTCATTACCTGTGCCATAACCGACACGGCCTCAATAACAAAAATACCACCGCATATTGCAAGAAGGATTTCATTTTTTGTAATTATCGACACCACAGCAAGTCCGGCCCCGAGAGGGAGTGATCCAATATCCCCCATAAAAACCTGTGCAGGATATGTATTAAACCACAAGAAACCAAGACATGAAGCCGCGATCGTTGCTAAAAAAACAGTTAACTCGCCCGCTCCAGGCACATATGGTATTTGAAGGTATTCAGCAATTTTTATATGGCCCGAGCAGTAAGAAAGTAAAAGGAAAGTAGTGGCGG